>JAISKT010000387.1 GCA_031261295.1 Candidatus Symbiothrix sp.
CATGTCTGCAAGGAAAACGGTTGTTTTAACTACGTTGTCCAAAGCCAGACCTGCTTCGGCCAATATGGCTTTTATATTTTTGAAAACCTGTTCGGTTTGATTGGCAACCGTACCGGGAACAAATTCGCCGGTTTCGGGATTGATGCCCAATTGACCGGATAAGAAAATGAGATTCCCTGCTTTAATTGCTTGAGAATAAGGGCCGATAGCGGCCGGAGCATTTTTTGTTGAGATAGCTTGTTTCATTGAATAATTATTTATTAACTATGCAAAGGTAACGACAAATTATGAAATAAAAAAGGATAATATCAACTTCTCTGTCGCACAACTTCATACATCAACACGGCCGCTGCTGCCGAGACATTCAGCGAGCCAATCGTACCCAAAATCGGAATTTTTACCATTTCGTCGCATATTCGGAGATTATCCAAAGCGATGCCTTGGTCTTCACTTCCCAAAACCAGAGCGACCGGTGTAGTATAATCGGTAGTAGTGTAATTATTTTCTGCTTTCTCTGTAGCTGCAACCACTTTGTATCCGCAATTCTTGAGGAACTTAATAGTTTCGGTAATGCTTGCTTCCTTGCAAACCGGCAAACTCATTAGCGCTCCGGCGGAAGTTTTTACGGCGTCGGCATTGACCGAAACGCTATTGTGCGTGGGGATTACGACCGCATCGACACCGGCACATTCACAGGTGCGGGCAATGGCGCCGAAGTTACGGACATCAGTCACGCCGTCCAACAAGACGACAAACGGATTTTTCCCTTCTTCATACAAAAAAGGAACGATGTCTTCCAATTTCTGATAAGTCACGGCGGAAATAAAAGCAATTACTCCTTGATGATTTTTTCGGGTCAAGCGGTCTAATTTTTCTTGTGGAACCCGCTGAATGGGAATATGCGTTTCCTTGACGATATTGAAAAGCTCGCGGGCTAATTCGTTTTGCAAATCTCTTCGCATCAATATTTTGTCTACTTCTTTTCCGGCTTGTACGGCTTCTATCACGGCACGTGTGCCAAAAATCATTTCATTTTCCTTCATTTGTATTTTTTTTACTTTTTTATGACAAAGATAATGAAGATTTTCCAAACAATCACATATTTACACTCATTACCCCTTTTTTTAGAAGTGAAATTTTGTGAAAATTAAAATACTTCGTATATTTGCGCTACAATATTTCAACGAAGATACATAAGTAATTAAACAAATATTATGAAGCAAACAATTTTAACGGCAATCTTCTGTTTATTTGTCACAATAAACAGTTTTTCACAAACCTTTAGCGGTGGTAATGGTACTGAATTAAACCCTTACAAGATTTCTTCCAAATCGGATATGGAAGCATTGGCTACTGCGGTAAATAATGGGAACAATTATTCCGGTAAATATTTTTTGGTGACAAGAAATCTGTCGGGAATAACAACGGTAATAGGCGGAAATATTAATAATTATATTAGGCCTTTTTCCGGTACTTTTAATGGAGGCGGACATACAATAAGTGTAAATATTGACATTTCTTCGTCTTCTATTTTGTATGTTGGCGTGTTTGGATACAGTAACGGTATTATTAAAAACTTAGGGGTAAAAGGGACTGTTTCTGCCTATTCTGATGCCGATTATGCCATGTCTTATGTCGGAGGAATTTGTGGATATTATTCTGCCGGTCGGATTGATAGTTGTTATAATAGTGCAAATATTGGTTCTTCTATCGTTTGTAACAGCAGTTCTATTCATGCAGACTCTTATGCCGGTGGAATTAGTGGATACACTGTTGTTACTGCCGGAGAAATACTCAATTGTTACAATGATGGAACGATCTCATCTTCAGTTCGTGCCGGAACTACAGCTCCACCTGTTACTTTGTCCACAAGCGCTTATGCCGGTGGAATTTGCGGATATGCTGTGAATGTTAAAGTTACAAATTGTTATAATACAGGGAATTTGTCTTCATCCCCCTTAGCCAATGGTAGCGGATATGCCGGTGGAATTTGCGGCTATTTTAGCGGAATACAAGCAACGATAAGTAATAGTTTTTCTGCCAATACAGTGATTACAAATACGGATTCTTCCAACTCCGGAAGAATAGCAACCGGAACAGGAACAATTGTCAATTGCTATGCATTATCAAGCTTAAAAATAAATGGCTCGACGGTTAGCAGTACGAATGCTAATGGAAAAGATGGAAAAGATGAGACACTAACTTCTTTCAAGACACAAATATGGAATGTTAATAATTTGAATTGGAATTTTTCCACCGTTTGGACAATGTCAGATGCCGGGTCTGCTAATAAAGGTCTTCCTATTTTAGCCGGTGTTATACCTCCGATTCCTGTTGGAATTACCGGATTTATTATTGCGAATAGAGAATATAACGGCACAAATACGGCTTCTATCAGTAATTCCGGAACATTGACCGGTGTGCTTTCCGGAGATAATGTATCAATCGGTAGTACATCAGGAATTACCGCTTCTTTCAATAATAAGAATGTAGGAAACGGAAAGCCCGTGGTACTTAACGGTGAAGTTACGCTTTCCGGTGCAAATGCGGACAAATATTTATTAACTCAACCTACCGGGCTAACTGCTAATATTACGCCAAAAGGAAGTACCATTACCGGACTTACAATCGCCAACAAAGAATATGACGCGACAACTACAGCCACAGTAAGCAGTTGGGGAACATTATCCGGTGTGATTTCAGAAGATGATGTGCAGATTAACGCAAATGGAATTACGGCCTCATTTAATAATAAAAATGTAGGGAATAATAAACCCGTAACATTGAATAAAGCCATTACCCTTTCCGGAGCGGATGCCGGTAATTACACATTAACACAACCGACGGGCTTAACGGCCAATATCACACCGAGAAGCAGCGCTCTAACCATTACCGGACTTACAATCGCCAACAAAGAATATGACGGCAATGCAACAGCCACCATTAGCAATTGGGGAACATTAACCGGTGTGCTTTCCGGTGATAATGTGTCAATCAATACCTCAGGAATTACCGCTTCTTTCAATGATAAAAATGTGGGTAACAATAAACCTGTGACATTGAGCAAAAGCATTACCCTTTCCGGAGCGGATGCGGGAAATTATACACTAACACAACCGACTCTGACGGCCAATCTGACGGCCAAGAAAATTACAGTCACCGCAAATCCTCAAAGCAAAATATATGGGAAAACAGATCCCGCGCTGACCTATACCCAGACTCCAAATCTGATCGCCGGCGATCAATTTACCGGAGGATTGACTCGTGACCCGGGAGAAAATATGGGAACATATAGCATCCGACAAGGTACTTTGTCGGCCGGGAACAACTATGCGATTGATTTCAAAGGAGCATTGTTTACCATCTTAGGAAGCCCCGTGGCAGAATTGGACGAATTGCTAATCAATAATGAACCGGTTGATATTTCCGGTAATAGCATTACTTATACCCTCTCTTGCGACATAAACTCAGTAAACATTGGAGCAGCGGTCAAAGAAAATGGAATAGCAAGTATCAATGGACATGCGCTACCTTATACGATTTCTCCGGAAGCTGGAACAAATACCCTGCCGATACTCATCACATCGCAAGATGGAAATCATACAAAAACCTATACGGTTGACATTATCAAACCCTTGGAAGGAGTCGTGGTACAAGTTTGGGACGATGTATTATCGGTAATCAATGTTCCTGCCAATAACGGCGGTTACTCATTCGCTACCTTTCAATGGCAGGAAAATGGTGTAAATATGTTGGGAGAAACCAGCGGTAATTTATATTTGGCCGATAACTCCAATGCAAGTACATCCGTTTATACCGTATTGCTTTCTACCATCAAGGGGCTAAATTTTCAATCTTGTCCGGTATCGCTTACAAGTTCCCAGAAAATGCCGCTTCGGGTATATCCTAATCCTATTCAGAATACTGCTACCGTCGAAAGCCTCAATATGAGTGCCGGTGACCTGTTAAATATATATGATATGAATGGGCAAATGATTAAAATCTATAAAGCTACTGGAAATCATACCGAAATCAATCTAACGGGATTGAAAATCGGAACTTATATATTGAAAGTGAATAACGAACAAGTCAAATTATTTAAGAAATAAAAAAACATGAAAACAAAAATAATCATATTAATCGGTTTATTGACAGTCGTAAATTTAGCTCAAGCTCAGCAATCGTACAATAACGAATTTAATCTGAACGCAGGAGTGGGAATATCTGCTTTGCAATATAAACCCATTATGGGAGAAAAGAATTCCGGAGTTGGAGAAGTAATAGGTATCGGATATACCCATTTTTTCTCTCCCAAATGGGGAATAAGCACCGGCTTGGATTTGGAATTTTATAACGCCAAAACGACTATTGATAATATGTATCTGAAGTATAAAATACCTACTCCTCAAGGCTTGGTCGATAATTTTTATCTGCAGGCTACTTATACAGGTTACGAAGAAAAACAAAATGTGACTTTCCTTCAGTTGCCGGTAATGCTACAAATGCGAATACCGATTGAACGTAATTTTTTCTATATAGCCGGCGGATTGAAAGTAGGCTTCCCTTTTTCCGGGACTTATGAATCAACCATTCAATCCCTCACAACAACCGGAAAGTCCGATTATACAGGGCAATTGTATGAGAATATGCCTAATCATGGATTTGATACCCATACCAACATACAACCTTCCGGTAATTTGGATTTAGATATTGCTTACTTATTGGCCTTGGAAACCGGTATGAAGTGGACCTTATCCGAAAAATGTTCGCTTTATACAGGTATTTATCTGAACTACGGATTGAATGATATCAATAAACAAACCAACCAAGAATTGCTGGCTTACAATAGCAATTCTCCCAGAGCCTATCAATACAACAGCCTGTTACACTCTCAGTCGGAAGGCAATGGTTTTGTGGATAAAATATATCCCTTTTCAGTGGGAATAAAAATAAAATTGGGCATCGGTTTAGGTTCGGCTTCGGCTTCAATTTCTAAAACGAAAGAAGCCAAGCCATCGAAATCCAAATACGTTGTAGAGAAAAAATCAATTGACGAAACGGCAAATAAAAAAGAAATCCAAGTGGAGAAAAAAGAAACAAGCAATAAAACTGCCGTGGCTAAAGCAAACGAGATACAAGCCTTGACACCGATGCAACGAAATACGCTCGAACGACCTATTGAAGGATATAATCTTCAGGATATCGATTTGAACGATAAGCAGAAAATGTTCCTTGTTTATCGGATAACGATTTTAAAGTCAAATCCTGCTTTAAAGATTACGATTGAAGGTCATGCCTTTGATTCGGAGGATTTTGCAGAAAACAATGAAATTGGTAAAGGTAGGGCTGATAAAGTGAAAGAATATTTGATAGACAAAGGAATTGCAGCCGAACGCATCACAACCCTAAGTAAAGGAGATACTGTGCCGGCAGATTCGGATAAAAACAATAGCGCTAACAGAAGGGTTCAAATCATCGTGGACTGATTATTCTTTCACTTTCAATAATTCTTTGGCATTTTCAATGGCGGCGTCAGTTAATTTGGCGCCGCTTAACATTTGAGCGATTTCTTTAATTCGTTCTTCTTTAGATAATTGGCGGATGCAAGTTTCCACCAAGTCGTTATTTTCTTCCTTGTAAACCCGAAATTGAGATTTGCCTTTGGCGGCAATCTGAGGCAAATGGCTGATGGCAATCACCTGCATGATGTCACCCATTTGATGCATGATGTCACCCATTTTGTCTGCTATCTCGCCCGAAACGCCGGTGTCTATTTCATCAAAGATAATGGTGGGAAGCGCCATGGTTCCGGCAATCAAAGCTTTAATTCCCAACATCAAACGAGAGATTTCTCCGCCTGATGCCGTTTGGGCGACAGGTTTCAATTCGCCGTTTTTGTTGGCGGAAAACAGGTAGACTACTTCATCTTTTCCACTTGAATCAGGTTGTTCTTTCTGTGATAGTTCCACCGAGAAACGCATATTGGGCATTCCTAAAATGCTGATTTTCTCCGTCAACTGTTTTTCCAAACACCGAGCGGCTTCTTTTCGCGTTTTCGTAAGAGATTCCGCCAATTGCAATACTTTTGTATAAGCAACCGTCGATTCCTTTTCCAATTTTTCCAATTCCTCATCGCTATTATCGATTGCCCGGATTTGTTGGTCTAAACTATCGTGCAAAGTGAGCAATGCTTCTACCGAATCCAAACGGTGCTTTTGCTGCAAAGCATAAATCAAATCCAATCGGGCATTGACTTCCTGCAAGCGTTCGGGATTGAATTCCAAGCCTTCCTGCTGGGAACTGATTTCCATCGCCAGGTCTTTCAAATCGAGATAAGCCGTTTGAATCCGTTCCGAGATTTCTTCCGAAGCAGGAAATATTTTCCGCAAAGATTGCGTTTGGTTCAAAGATTCCTTCAAAGCCGTAACAATGCCGGTTTCATCGGATGATAAAAGGTGTTCGATGCGGAAAAGACCGGATTTTATATCTTCTACATGTACAAGCATTTCCGATTCTTGTTCCAGCGTGATTTGTTCCCCGATTTGCAAGCGGGCTTCATCCAACTGTTTGAACTGAAAACGAATGTAATCCTCTTCGGCTTTTTGATTGTTGATTTTTTCCGTTAATTCCCGAAGCTGTTTCCGGATGAAAACATATTCCTTATAAGCCGAATGATATTCGTTTTTCAAATTTTTATTTTTAGACAGTACATCTAATACCTGCAATTGGAAATGGTTGTCGGCCAGCAACAAATTTTGATGTTGCGAATGAATATCAATGAGATAAGCGCCTAATTCTTTCAAATCGTTTAATCCGGCCGGGCTGTCATTGATGAAAGCGCGCGATTTTCCGGACGACCAGATTTCGCGTCTCAAAATACAAGTTTGGGCGTCGTATTCCAGATTTTTTTCTTCAAAAAATGATTGTAATTGATAGGACGATACATCAAATATTCCTTCTATCAGGCATTTGTCTGCGTTTTGTTTAATGTACTTGGCATCCGCCCTCTGCCCCAGAATCAGGGACAAAGCACCCAAGATAATGGATTTACCGGCGCCGGTTTCGCCGGTGATAACGGAAAATCCCAACGGAAAATCGATTTCCAATTGGGCGATAAGCGCGTAATTTTGAATAGTTAGTGATTGAAGCATTTGTTAAACGGTTATTTTTTTAAGGGTTCTAATTGCATGGAGGATGCCGGAAAAACATTCCGTAACAAATCGTAGGTGTTCTTTTTCTCTTCCGGAGTGGCTTTTTCAGAAAGCGACACAATTTCGTCCAACTTACAATCGGCGAACATCTGAAGAATTATTTCCGAGTTGCGAACGGAACGAATGTCTTTCAATACGGGTAAAGCATTGAGAATGGTTGTTCTGGCTCTGTCCGGATTGGCGGCCATTTCATCTAAACCTTTCCGGTGATAGGTATATCCTAATTCCCGATAAGCTTTTGTAGATTCGTCCAAGAAAGCGTTTATGATGGATGTGCGGCTGCGGTTATCATCGAATGCCGACCAGCCTTTCCAACCGGAATTGGATTGAGCTTGTGTAGCGATAGTCTGCGCTTGCCTGTAAAAAACGCTGCCTCCCAAAGAAGCAAAACTGTCGAAATCCAAAGCCAATACCAAGTTACAATAAAATGCTATTACGGCTACCAAGTTATTGGTAATCATGGTTTGAACAATTTCCAAAGGCGCATTTTCCATGTATTCAAATTCAACATTTGCGTCTCTGTAATTCAAAATAGAAGTCTGGTATGAAGAATTGTAAACCGGACGTCTGGCTTGAATAAATAGCTCGGCCTTAAAATTATTATCCGACGGTTGTTCCATAATAGTAAGCGAGACAGTACAATCGATTCGTTCATTGGAAGAAAAGGTGGTGTTACTCCATTGTGTTCCGTTAATAAATTGATTCAACGCTCGCTCCATGGTTGTAAAAACATTTTTGTTGGTAGTCTGGATATGAGAACTATTGACCGAAACCGTGGCATTAAGTTCTTGTGCCTCTATTTTATAAATGGAGGCAAATAATATTAAAAAAATCAATGCTATTTTATTCATTTGGTTATGCTTTTTAAAAGTTTATAAAAATCGTCCGCAAGGTAGTGATTTTTGGTCAAACTTACAAATAAAAATCTTTCGTCAGCGCAAGGTATTCCTCACTGTAGACCTTCCGGGATTTTTCGATATATAATTCATTTTCCAACAAATCCGTTTTGTGGAGGGAATATTCTAATAAAACCCGCTTGGGTGGTTGATTCGGAATAGACATCACAGCGGTTTTCCGACAAAGGAACAAATTATTTTCCGTTGCTAAGAAATTCGCACTTTCAAAATTTTCAAAAGGCAAAATCAAAGCTAATTTTCCAAGAGGGTTTAATAAGGAGACGCTTTTGTTTATTAAATCGCTTAAAGTCAGGCAGTCATTATGCCGGGCAAAATTGCGACTATTGTCGGGCGATTTCAGCGAATTGGAAAAATAAGGCGGGTTGGAAACCAGCAAATCATATTTATTGGAAGATGGAAAATCTTGAAAAGGGATTTTTTCAATCGTCAATCGGTCGCGGAAAACCGAATTTTCAAAATTGATTTTTGCTTGTTTACAGGCATTTTCATCCACATCAATGGTTTCGATAAAAGCTTTGGAACGCTGGGCTAACATCAATGCAATCAATCCGGAACCGGTTCCGATATCGAGAATTTTTTCCACATTCTCCACACTTGCCCAAGCGCCCAGCAAAACGCCATCCGTACCAACTTTCATGGCGCATAAGTCGTGCCGGACGATAAATCGTTTGAAACGAAAATAGGGATTAGACATTGTTTATTAAAAATTTGCAACTACAAAAGTAAAACAATTTATTTATTCCGACAATTTTTACCTGTCCTTTGTAACACTTCCGATTTTTTTTCGTCATATATAGTAAAGCACCTGAAATTAGCATGGCTGAATGGAATAACAACATAATACAACAGTGCATAAAGGGCGAACACAAAGCACAAATGCAATTGTACACCACTTTTTATAGAAAGGTTTACAACAGTTGTTTCCGGATACTCCGCGATAAATACGATGCGGAAGATGCCATGCAGGAAAGTTTTATAAAAGTTTTTTCTCAACTTGATAAATACGAAAACGCAGTGCCCTTCGAAGCATGGATTGTTCGAATAGCAATCCATACAGCTATCGACAAACTCAGGGAAAACAAATTGGAATTAGTCGACTGCGATGAAACGAATTTATATCTATTGGAAGAGGAGGACGAAAAGGAAGATTGGGAACAAACTTTGGAAAAAGTGGAACAGGTGAAAGCGGCCATCGAACGACTTCCAGATACAGCGCGATTAATTATTAATCTGTATCTGATAGAAGGTTACGACCACGAAGAAATCGCCGGCATCCTAAACATTCCGGCGGGAACTGTCCGAATACAATACATGCGGGCAAAACAAAAATTAATTGAACTTATAAAACAAAGAATATGAACGACTTGAAAAATTACTTGAAAGAAAATAAAGCGGCTTTTGACAGCCAGGAACCGGCTGACGGCCATTTCGAACGCTTCGAGGAACGACTCAAGGCCGTTTCAAAAGAAAAGAAACGCAAACGCACATTGAAAATACGGCTGATTAGCACTTTTTCGGTAGCAGCATCCATCCTACTCATTATCGGAATAAGTATTCACTTCCACGCATCGCCGGTTGATACGGGCGACCCATTTGCTGAACAAACTGCCAATGAATTTTCCTTGACCAACGATTTTTATAAAGAACAAATGAACGAACAAATCGCTGGGATTCAATGCAAACTATCTAAAGCCGATACCGGGACCCAGAATCAATTGGAGGGAGACCTGCAAAAAATCCTGGAAGAAAATGACCGTTTTGTCCAACAAATTCAAAACGATGCCAATGAAGATTTAGCTATTTTTTATTTGGTAAAACATTACAAGGCAAACCTGCACGCCCTCGAATTTATCAATCATAAATTGGGAAATTACATAGAATGTTAAATTTTAAAATGAGATTTATATGAAAAAGTATCTATTATTCATCAGTTTATGCTGCCTGTCACTATTACAGTTAAGCGCAGCTACCCCCTCAACACCCACCCGAGTTGAGAAGAAAAGGTTTTCCAATATCAGCGAAATCAAATTCGACCAATCGTATGGGAATATCGTTTTGCGAGAATCGGATTCCAAACAAGTTGATTTGGAAATCCAATATTTCGATGGAAAAAACCATCAGTCAATCAGTGAAATAACTTTGCTGGGCAATTCCCTTTCTATTAGAACAATACACCCAAAAGACAAGCGAAATGACAACTGTAAGATTGACTACTTTATTTCCGTCCCTCGAAATACGGCCTTGACGGTTGATTTAAGATACGGAAATATCAATATGTCCGATTTTCATGGCGATTTCATAGCTCAATTAGCTTACAGCAACCTAAAAGCAGAAACATTTTTCTGTCCCAATCCGACAATTTCCTGCAAATACGGCACGATAAGCATGAGTGCGGTCGAAGATCTAAATATTCAGACCTCATATTCCAATGTAGCAATAGGAAAAATTAAAACACTGAAAGTTGAGAATAAATACACCAACTACACTATTAATCAGGTGCAAACAATTGCCGCAGAAAGCGCTACTTCTTATGGAAATTTCAAAATCGGTTCGGCAAGCGCTATTTATTTAAATCTAAAATATGCCGACTTGATCATTGATAATCTCGAAACAAGTCTAAAAACAAAATGCGCTTATGCGGATGTAAAGATCAAAAATATCTCTAAAAAGCTGGAAAATATCGACTTGCAAGGTTCTTATTCGGATATCGTTTTAAGCCTTGATCCGGAATTATCGGCCAATTTAGACATTCATTTGAAATACGGCGATCTCAAAGTAGCCTCAAAATATACGACTAAATATTCTTTATCGGGAAAAGAGAATAATAAATTGGTTAAAAAAGGTGTCATCGGCAACAAAACACCTACGGCAAATATTGTAATATCAAACACTTATAACAATATAACCATCAAATAACATCATCAAAAAATATTTACAAACTTAAAAACAAATTAATCGCATGAAAACAAAAAGTTTAGCATTACTACTTATTATCTCAGCCTTCTTCGGAATATCCGCTATGGCTCAAACCGTTAAAGAGACTCGGGAAGTTGGCTCATTTCGGAAAATAAGCGCCGGATCAGCCATCGATGTTTATTTTGCACAAAGTGACTCAAAAAGCCTTCGTGTAGAGGCGGAGAATGTCGACCTGAAAGAAATCATCACAAAGATTGAAGGGGAAACGCTTGTAATCAAACGGGAAAGTCAAAAAATAAGCTGGAACCTTAAGAAAAAGAAACAAGTCGTAAAAGTGTATGTTTCCGCACCGACACTCGAAGAAATAAGCATATCCGGCGCTTCGGATTTTTATGCCGACGACCTAAAAAGCAGCAAGTCATTTAAAATAAGCGCTTCGGGAGCTTCCGACATCCATATCGGCAATTTGACGGTTGCCGAAACCACCGGCATCTCCAGCTCCGGTGGTGCAGACTGCAACATAAAAAACTTGAAAACAAGCAATTGTAGTTTATCTTCCAGTGGTGGAAGCGACCTGAATATCGGATTGGAAGTCTCTGATAACTTATCGGTCAGCACTTCGGGAGGATCCGACGTCAAATTAAGCGGGAAGGCAAACCAAGTTTCAGTTTCCGTTTCAGGTGGTTCGGATATCTACATCAAAGACCTCACTTACAATCAGCTGGATTCCAAAAAATCCGGCGGTAGCGACATACATATATGATTATTTAATCACAAATGCTTTGTATTTTAAATAATTCTTTTTACCTTTGTAACTCCTACCAACTAAGAGTTAAGATATTCATTGTCAAAGAATCCGATATCAATTGATAAAAGAGTAATATTGGATCCTATATAGACACACTCCATGTTCCTATAGTCACACGCATCATGTCTCTATATAGACACACGTCATTTGGTCAGACCAAACACTCCGTTTGCTCTGACCAAATGGTGTGTTTGCTCCGACCAAAATGTGTGTTCACTCCACCGCGTGGATTGAGCACCGGATTTTGATAAGATTTTCGGAATTTACAAGTTTATTGCTGAAATATAAATAATTCTGCGTATTTTTGTAGCAAATTAAACGAACAACTAACACCCAGGAAGTAAAATGGCCGTTAAAATTGTAGAAGTTAAGGACAAATCAACATTAAAGAAATTTGTTGAGTTCAATATCAAGTTGTATGCGGGAGACCCTTATCATGTGCCCGGTCTGATAGAAGATGAATTGATGACTTTGAGAGCGGATAAAAATCCGGCTTTCGAGTTTTGCGAGTCCATCTATTTTTTAGCCTATCAAGACGATAAAATCGTAGGCCGAATTGCCGGAATCATCAACCACAGAGCGAATGAGACTTGGAATCAAAAGTACGGCCGGTTCAGTTTTGTCGATTTTATCGACGATGAAGAAGTTTCCACAGCCTTGTTTGAGGCTGTCGAAAAATGGGCGCTTGCCAAAGGTATGAATGGCATGCAAGGGCCGTTGGGCTTTACCGATTTAGACCATGAAGGTTTGCTGGTTTGGGGTTTCGACCAGTTGGGAACCATGGCCACAGCTTACAGTTACCCGTACTATAAAGACCATATCGAAAAATTGGGTTATGCAAAAGACCAGGACTGGAATGAGTTCAAAATCAACATACCCGAAGCGGTACCCGATAAACATCGCCGTATTTCAGAAATCGTTCTGAAAAAATATGGACTTAAAATTAAGAAATTTAAAAGAGTAAAGGAAATCTGGCCTTATGCAAAAAGGATATTTTTGTTGTGGAATGAAGCCTACAAACCTTTGTACGGTTATTCCGAATTGTCGGATAAGCAGATAGAATATTATATCAAAATGTATATTCCGATGCTTCGCTTGGAGTTGGTAACGCTGGTTGTTCGGGAGGCGGATGATGCTGTGGTGGGGCTGTCGATTGCTTTGCCCAGTCTGTCTAAAGCTTTGCAAAGAGCCAAAGGGCGGCTGATGCCTTTCGGTTGGGTTTATTTGTTGAAAGCGCTTTATACCAAAAACGACATCGTGGATTTATACATCATGGGCGTACTGCCGGAATACCAAAACAAGGGCGTAAACGCTTTGATTTTTTATGATTTGATACCCATTTTAGAACGAATCGGATATCAATACGCCGAAAGCAATCCCGAATTGGAAATCAATCACAAGATGCAATCGCAATGGGTGGATTTTGATGTAAAACACCACAAAACCCGGCGTGCATTTATTAAATTATTTAAGTAGCAGATGAAGTAATTCTTTATGAACGAAATAAATATAAACGGTTCCGCCGTAGAAACGGAATA
>JAISKT010000116.1 GCA_031261295.1 Candidatus Symbiothrix sp.
TTGCGTATAAAAAAGCAGTGATTGCCACTAATATAGGTTCTTTACCTGAATTAGTAAAGAATAATGAAACAGGGTTAACTTTTGATTATGCATCTGTTCTTTCGTTAAAAGAAAAAATATAATATATGTTTCATAATCCTGTTGAAGCTAACCGGATGGGAGAAAATGCTTATAAGGATTTAATACAAAATTATTCTTCTGAAAAACATTATTCCGTGTTAAGCGATTTATTCAACACATTGACATCTAAATGACTTCATTTGCTAAAATTATAAAAATATGCAGAAAAAAAAGATTTCACAACCATCCGAAATGGTTATTATTGTAACGTATCGCTGTCCGATGCGATGTAAAATGTGTAATATTTGGGCTAATCCGACTCAAAAAAATCAAGAAATCACACCCGAAGAAATAAAATTGTTGCCCAAAGTAAATTATATAAATTTAACCGGTGGCGAGCCATTCATTCGTGAAGATTTGGACAAAATCGTGGAAGTTTGTTATACGAAATCGCCACGTGTCATTATATCAACATCCGGCTGGTATGAAGACAAAATCGTGGAATTGGCAAAGAAATTTCCTAAAATAGGCATTCGTATCAGTATCGAAGGACTCTCGGGCAAGAATGATGAATTACGCGGACATGCCGGCGGTTTCGATAAAGGACTGCGTACTTTGCTGGCACTGAAAGAAATGGGATTGAAAGATATTGGTTTTGGCTGTACAGTATCCAATAACAATTCCGCAGATATGCTTTCTCTTTATCAATTATGCAAGTCGTTGGGAATGGAATTTGCTACCGCATCCTTTCATAATTCTTATTATTTTCACAAAGACGACAATGTTATTACCAATAAAGAAGAGGTTTGTGCCAATTTTGAAAAACTGATGAATATGCAAATGGCAGAGAAAAGTCCAAAATCTTGGTTTCGTGCATTTTTCAATATGGGCTTGATAAATTATATAGAGGGAAATCGCCGTATGTTGCCTTGTGAGGCAGGCATTGTGAATTTCTTTGTTGACCCATACGGCGAGGTTTATCCTTGCAATGGACTTGAGAAAAAATATTGGATGGAATCAATGGGCAATATACGCGAAACGTCTGATTTTATGCAGATTTGGGAAAGTGAACAAGCCGAAAAAGTGCGTACAATGGTGCGGCGATGTCCCAAAAATTGTTGGATGATGGGTACGGCATCGCCGGTTATGCAAAAATATATTAAATATCCGCTTCAATGGGTTGTAAAAAACAAATTACGCAGTATGCAAGGCAAACGTGTATGTGTAGAAAAATGCTGGTATAATGTAGGACAAGACCCGGTACAAGGAGATTTAAGGGGAATTTTTTAATGTTTACAGCAATGAAAGTATTGCAAGTTGGTGCAAAAAACTATCCTCCTGCCCACGGCGGCACGGAACGGGTAGTATATAATATTGTTAATTCCATTAAGGATATTGACTTCTATTTATTAGTAGAATGGGAGCAGGAAGAAAATGACAGAATCAAAGTCATTCCTAAAAATCTGGGATATATCGGCAGACTGAAATATATTTTGAGTTATGCGAAACGAAATAGTATTGATGTTATTCATTTTCACAATGAAAAATATATTCCAATGGCGATATTATTGACTTGTGTGTTTCCCAAGATTGTATTAACAGTGCATGGCGTTCACTTCCGCAGCCCCAAATTTTCAATGCCGACAAGAATTACATTCTGGTTGGTTGATGTTTTGGGGTCTATCTTTTTGCAACGAATGGTTCATTGTGCTGAATATGATGCAAGAGCATTTGGAAAATATTTGTTTTTCCGCAAAACTTACTTTGTAAATAATGGTACTTCTATTGCCAATAATGTTCAAAATGAAAGTGATATTGTTTACAAGGATAAATATGTTTATTTAGGCAGAATTACTCCTGCGAAAAATTTATTGGCATTAGTGGAAGCGGCAGACAAAAAGAAGATTCAAGTGGATATTTACGGCAAGTTAGATAGAGAATGTCAAGAATATTGCGATGAAGTGTTGACAGCCATATCCAAATCGGAATATGTAGAATATAAAGGTGAAGTTCCTTACAATCAGGTATTTGATACAATGAAGCAGTACAAAGCATTTTTGTACATAACAATTATGGAAGGCTTGCCCCTTTCTGTTTTAGAGGCGGCTTCGTGTGGAATGTCATTAATTTTGTCGAACATACCACATCATACATTTCTGAATCTTCCGACAGTTGCTTATGTTGATGTAAAAGAACCTGACATTCCTTATCCAAGTCAAATAAAACAAGGGACACAAAATAGACAATATGTAATAGACCATTTTTCAATCGAAAATATGGGCAAAGAATATTGTAAAATATATAATTCATTTAATTAAATTAAAATAAAGAAAATATGATTAAAGCAGCAATTATAGGTTTAGGGAAGATGGGACTTTCGCATTGTTCCGTTTTAGGCGCTCACCCGGCTGTGGATTTGGTTGCCGTGTGTGATTCCAGTTCACTGCTTCAGGATGCGTTCAAGAAATTGACAAAAGTACAGGTATATTCCGATTACAAAAAAATGATTGAAGAGGAAAAACCGGAATG
>JAISKT010000141.1 GCA_031261295.1 Candidatus Symbiothrix sp.
GCGACGAAAGAAATGGCGCCGAATTTCTACGTTCACATCAGTTTGTTGCAACCGCATGCCCAAACGCTGAATGATTTGCCCATTAGGATGTACGGCGTGATACCGGTTATGATTTCCAATAAAGAATCCGTGCTGGAACCGCAAATCAATCTGCCGGAAGTATTGCGTCCCGAAACGGAATTTACGGTGGAAGTCAGCGAGAAAAAAGGAAAGCCCATGACTTATACCCTGGCTATTGTGGATGATGGCTTGCTCGACTTGACGAATTTCAAAACGCCCAATCCTTGGAATGAATTTTATGCCCGGGAAGCTTTGGGAATCCGTTCGTGGGATATGTACGATTTCGTGATGGGCGCTTTTGGCGGGAAATACACAACCATGTTCAGCGTAGGAGGAGATGAAAATTTAAATCCGGCCAATGAAAAAGCCAATCGTTTCAAACCGGTGGTGAAATATTTGGGGCCGTTTACACTGGATAAAGGTGATAAAAAGAAACATAAAATCACCTTGCCGCTGTATGTCGGCTCCGTGCGCACGATGGTGGTTGCCGGACAAGACGGCGCTTACGGAAAAGCGGAAAAAACCACTCCGGTGCGTACGCCGTTGATGGTCATGTCCTCTTTGCCGAGAGTCGTCAGCACGAATGAAGAAATTACCTTGCCGGTCAATGTATTTGCCATGGAAACCTCTGTAAAAGAGGCTTCTATTAAAATAGAAACCACCGGATTGCTGCAAAATCTCGATGGTTCTCAATCGGTTCATTTCAATCAACCCGGTGATGAAATGGTTTATTTCTCCCTGAAAACCGGTTTAAAAACAGGGGTTGAAAAAGTAACGATAACCGCTACCGGAGGCGGAAAAACAGCCAAAGAAATCATCGAAATTGCTGTACGCAATCCGAATCCGTCCGTTATCTTGTCAGACAATAAATTATTGAACGGAGGCGAAACCGGCGAATTCAATTACCAATTAACCGGCACATCCAACGATGATTGGGTGAAATTGGAAGTGTCACGCATTCCTTCAGTGGATATTTCCCGCCGTTTTGACTTCCTGTACAATTACGAGCATTATTGTTCCGAACAATTAACCTCCCGCGCCTTGCCCTTGCTGTTCGTTTCCCAATTCAAAGAAGTGGATAAAGAAGAATCGGAATCCATCAAACAAAATGTCCGGGAAGCAATTAAGAACCTTTACGGCAGACAATTAACGAATGGCGGAATTGTCTATTGGCCCGGACAAAGTTCTGCCGATGATTGGATTACCAGTTATGCCGGCAGTTTCTTGATTATGGCAAAAGAAAAAGGATACGACGTCAATCCCAGTGTATTGAATAAGTGGAAAAGTTACCAACGCAAGGAAGCCCAAAATTGGTCGCCAAGCACGGCAAACAATTATTATTCCAAAGGTTCCGAATTCCTGCAAGCCTACAGGCTTTATTCATTGGCATTAGCGGGCGCTCCCGAATTAGGTGCGATGAACCGTTTGAAAGAAAAGAAAGACCTTTCCACACAAACGCGGTGGTGTCTGGCATCGGCTTACGCTGCCGGCGGGAAAATCAAACCGGCGGAAGATTTGATATTCAACATTCCAACCAGCATCGAACCTTATTGGAACAGTTACACTTACGGCTCTTCCGACCGAGACGAAGCCATGATATTGGAAACCATGGTATTGATGGGACGTCTGCCGGAAGCATTCAAGCAGGCGCAAAAAGTATCCCAAAACTTGTCAAAGGAACGCTATTTCAGTACGCAATCGACAGCCTACGCTTTGGTCGCTATGGGAACTTTAGCCGAAAAAACATCGGGTACGATTGAGTGTACTTGGACATTGAACGGCAAAAAACAAGACAAGATTAATTCGGCAAAAGCCATTTATCAGACGCAATTACCGAATAAACCGGACAACGGAGAGGTGGCATTGACCAACAACGGCAAAGGAGTTTTGTATGTCAATTTAGTATCCAAATCCAAACCGGTCAACGATACCCTGCCTGCGATAGCCAACAATCTGCGTTTAGACGTTTCTTATACCGACTTGAAAGGCAATCCGGTGAATATATCGGAACTCAAGCAGGGAACGGATTTGATAGCTTCAGTCAAAGTGACCAATATCAGCATTTCAAGCGATTACACCGATTTGGCATTAACACACATTATTCCGTCGGGCTGGGAAATCTTCAACGAACGAATGGCAACGAATGCAAGCGATGATTATTCCTATACTTACCGCGACATCCGAGACGACCGGGTATTGACGTATTTTAACCTTTCCAGAGGAAAATCCAAAATAATCAATGTCCGTTTGCAAGCTACTTATCTGGGTTCGTTTGTTTTGCCGGCGATTAGTTGCGAGGCGATGTATGATACTTCTACGCAAGCGAGGACGACAGCGGGGAGAGTGAGGGTAGTGAAATAATCCTAATGAGGTAAAGTATGAGGGGTGAATTTTTTTCACCCCTTTTATTATATAATTCAAAATTATATCTTAATTTTGTAAAAAAGTATATAAGTATGATTTCAAAAGTATCCATATCCAATTATAAATCCATACAAAATTTAGAAATTCCATTGGCTAATGTGAATGTTTTCATTGGGGAAAACGGTTCCGGAAAATCTAATATTTTGGAAGCTATTGGCATGGCGTGTGCAGCGCAAAACAACCAATTAACTACAGAAGATTTATTTTATCGAGGTATCCGTGTAGCAAAACCGGCTTTGACATTTAGTTCTTTTTTAGAAAAAAAACAAAGTAAAGAAATTGAAATCAGTTTAATTGGTAAAGAAGAATATAAATCAAAATTATTTGTAGAAAATGAGGAAGATATTTTTTCTGTATGGAAGAATAAAAATAATAATATTCCAAAAGACCAAGATTTTTATTTTAACTTCTTAATCTTTAATTTGAATTCCAATGTATTGAGGGGATTTATTATTGAGAGTCAAAAAAAACCACTTGGTATTTATGGCGAAGGTTTGGATATTCTGTTATCTACATTTTCGAAAGAGCAAATCGAAGAAATAAAATCTTATAACTTTATCAATTGGCTGGAAGATTTTGTTATATCCGACAATTTACAATTTGCCGGATATAAATTAGGAAGAAGTTTATCCAAATTATATTTTACCGATAAATATATGCAAAAAAAGAACAACCTCTTTTCTGCCGAAAATGCAAATGAAGGGGCTTTGTTTATTTTATTTTATTTAGCATTATTCATCAGCGAGAAAACACCTGCTTTTTTTGCAATAGATAATATCGAAACCGCTTTAAATCCTCATTTAGGCAGAGAATTGATGTATGCAATTACACAATTGGCTGTTAAATATAATAAGCAAGTTTTAATTACCACCCATAATCCCGCAATATTGGACGGATTAAATTTGTTTGATGAAAATCAGAAATTATTTATTGTAAAAAGAAAAGATAACGGACAAACGGTCGCCGAAGAATTAAAAGCCAAACCACAAATAAAGGAAGGAAAATACAAACTATCCGAGCTTTGGATGCGGGGTTTTATTGGAGGACTACCAAAAGATTTTTAACGAATGAAAGTTGCAATTGTAGCAGAAGGAAGAGGTGATTTAGCCGTAATCAGAAATATACTAAAAGGAAAATTGGATATAGATGGTTCCGACATTCAAAACTTATTGCCTGAATATGAATACGACCAAACTGATTTAGCACAAATGCCTGTTGAAGCGTTTAGTAATTGGACATTAGTGAAGTCAAAATGTCAAAATAGAGATGATTTGAAAGTCTTTCTAAATTTGAATAAAGATGCTTTTCTTGTTATTCAAATAGATACAGCAGAACGAGTGTTGGATGGGTATGATGTTCATTTACCTCAAAGAACAGGAAATCAAAACCAAGATGATTATTGTATTGCTTTACGGAACAATATAATTGATAAGATAAATGAATGGTTGGAAAATAATTTATCCGGCAAAATTGCGTATGCCGTTTGTATTGAAGAAACGGAGGCTTGGATTATGACCCTTTATAACGAAACAAACACTTCTAAATATGCAGACCCAAAACGAAAATTACAGGAAATTTTTGATAAAAAACTTTCCTTAAGAGAGCATTTGATTTTATCCGACAAAGATACATTCAAAAAAATGAAAAAATTGAGCGACGGTTTTTCCAAAAAGAAAGTACTAAAACAAGTTCAAAAAAACAATAAGAGTTTGGATTTATTTTGCGAGTCTTTGGACGTATTCAAATCTATTGATGCCAATTGAAATTTTCTATAATAAATATCTCCAAACGCAAAAGAGCAATCCTGTTTACGATTGCTCTCTTACTCATTGCCTACATCTTCTGTTTACCCCGCCAACTGTTCGATGTCCCCTACTCCACCGTAGTCACCGACCGCAATGGTGAACTGCTGGGCGCCCGCATTGCCGATGATGAACAATGGCGGTTTCCGGCTTGCGATACGGTTCCTGAAAAATTCAAAATCTGCATTACCGAATTTGAAGACCGGTATTACCACCGGCATTGGGGTGTCAATCCCTTGGCGATTGGTCGCGCTTTGATTCAGAATATCAAGGAAAAACGAGTAGTGAGTGGCGGCAGTACGCTAACCATGCAAGTTATTCGTCTGTCGCGGAACAAAAACCGGACGGCTTGGGAAAAATGTATCGAAATGATTCTGGCTACCCGCTTGGAATTCCGGTATTCCAAAACGAAAATTCTTGCTTTGTATGCCTCCCATGCTCCTTTTGGCGGAAATGTAGTCGGATTGGATGCGGCATCCTGGTGTTATTTCGGA
>JAISKT010000191.1 GCA_031261295.1 Candidatus Symbiothrix sp.
AACGATGAGTGTCAGCATCAAAAAAAGAACTTTTTTCATTTTCATTGAATTTATAAATTTGTTAATAGTTGATTTTTTAAGTAAGGGTAAAGACAATAAGTATTTTAAGTGTCTTAAGTATCTTAAGTATCTTAAGCTTCTTAAGATACCTATAATTGCCTTTACCCTTGGGGAGGAGGACGCGTTCAACCGGTAAAAATGAGAGAGAAAAACCCATTGAACCCCTACGTCCGCCATTGTTATTGCCTATGGAAAGTGATCTGAGTAATATATAGAGGAACCCTTTTGCATACAAAAATGTGTTTATTGCCTCCAAGTCCCTGTGAAGCGGTTATTTAAAATAAAAAAACGTGGGACTCAAACTTTATTTGTTCTAGAGGTTCTCGAATACCCATAACTGCAAATAAGTTAGACCCACGAATCTACGTGAGCGTTTACTAACTCATTCTTGCAGTTATTGAAATTTTCGAGATTTCTAGAACAAGAATAATAGCTTACGCTTTTCTTTTAATGAATTATATCTTTATAAATTGTTTCCTATTTTGTAATAAAAGCTTTTTTTGTTTATTTAATGGGCAAAAGTAATATCTTTTTTTATATTAACCAAGAAATTATCAAAAATTAACGAAAATACATACGTACCGCACCAAAAACAAACCTGGAAGGTTTTTAAAACCTTCCAGGTTTAGTAGCCGTAAGAATGAAGTTTTCTTTTTACAACGGATTGGCGCTGAAAGTATCGCCGTTGGCTATATTTCCCGTTTGATACCCTTTGTTGAACCAGTTATATCGTTGTGCGGAAGTTCCGTGCGTAAAGGAATCCGGCTGGACATAGCCTTGCGAACGCTTTTGCAAGGTATCATCCCCGATTTGAGAGGCTGCATTCAAGGCTTCCTGGATATCGCCCGGATCCAAAACATGGTACATGCTTTCGGTACGGTTGGCCCACACGCCGGCATAAAAATCGGCCTGCAATTCCAGCCTCACCGATAATTCGTTGGCGACATTCTCTGTCGAACGGGCCATCTGGGCATCTATTTTATCCAAAGTTCCCAACAATTTTTGTACATGATGCCCCACTTCGTGTGCAATGACATAAGCGTAGGCAAAATCCCCGCCGGCATGGAGTTGCGTGGCCATTTCATTAAAGAACGACACATCGAGGTATATTTTTTCATCACCCGGACAATAAAAAGGACCGATACCGGCGTCTGCCGTTCCACAAGCGGTTTGCGTGCGGCTGGTATATAGGACTAAAGTCGGTTTCCGGTAGGTCATACCCATCTGGCTGAAAATGGGAGTCCAAACATCTTCGGTATATTCCAAGACGACAGAGGCGAATTGGGCCAGGGAATCTTCCTGTGCAGAAGATGTATATCCCTCATTATAACCTGATTGCGGCGTGGAAATACCGCCGTCCGTCAAACCGAGGAGTGACAAGGGATTGACGCCCATTATCCATAAAACGACTACCAAGATAATCACCCCGACACCGCTTCCGCAACCGCAGCCGCGCCCTCCCGATAAATTGCCCAAACTTCCGCCTAAGCCGCTAAAACCGCCGAATCCACCGGAGCCGCTGCCGCCGCTCATTCCTCGCCTGTCCTCTACATTGGAACTGCCACTTCTACCTTGCCATTGCATGATGTATTGTTTTTATTGTTTGTGTTCTAAAATAAAACAGAAAGATGTGAAAAAAGTTTAACAAAATAGCAGGCTTTTCAAATATTATATATACTTTTATACTTCAATTTTAAATCTTTTAAGACTAATGGATATGAAAAAACTTTTTCTACTCTTTGGATTGGCTTTATTTACCCAATGGCTTAGCGCTCAGGATAAATTTAAGTTTGGAACTGTTCCCCAGGACTTGTTGGAAATGACCGTGTATGAAAAAGATTCAACGGCTGAAGCTTTTGTGGTTTACGAAAACCAGGATGTGTATTATGATTGGAATACCGTAGATAACGATTTCCGGATTGTGACGGATTATACGGTCTGTATAAAAATCCTCACGTCTGATGGAACGGAATATGCCAATGGCGCCATCCCTTTTGTGAAAGGCCGTTCAAGTAGTATGTCGGAAGATATAACCAACCTGACGGGATGGACTTACAATCTGGAAGGCGGGAAAGTGGTCAAGGAAAAATTGTCCAAAGACTATGTTTTTACCGAAGATGTAACCGACCGACAGAAAAGAATGAAGTTTGCGCTTCCGGCAGTGAAAGCCGGTTCGGTCATCGAATATAAATATACGCTTAAATCACCTTATTATTATAATCCCGAAGATTTTCAATTCCAGCGTTCCATTCCGGTAAAATATAGCCATTTCAAGATTACGATTCCCGAATATTTTACTTTCAACAGGGAAATGAAAGGCTACGAAACCATCAAAACAAATGTAAAACCGGTAAATATATCGATTCATATCAATGGAAAGATGCACAGTTGTTCCGGCGAAGAATTGTCTGCCGAAGTAGTGGATTTGCCGGCGTTGAAAGAGGAAAATTTTGTATGGAACTACAGTGATTTCATGTCGGGAATATCGATGGAACTCCGGAAAATAAGTTTTACCGGCGTGTACTATAAAGACTTTTCGCAGACATGGAATAACGTAGTCACTACTTTACTTGAAAGCGACCGGTTTGGAAAAGAATTCAAGAATAAAAATTTATTCAAAGAAGAATTGTCCGGCATCACGGCATCGGAAGAAAATGACGAAGGAAAAATGCGGGCGATTCTGGATTTGGTTCGCAGTAAAGTGAAATGGAATGACCGGAATACGTTGTGGATCAATAATCCGTCCAAAGCCGTGAAAGAAGGTTTGGGCGCCAGCGGGGAAATCAATGCCTTGCTTTTAACGGCGTTGCGGAACGCCGGTTATGAGGCCAACCCGGTAGCGATGAGCCTTCGTTCCAGGGGGCGGATTCCCATGACTTATCCGAGTATCGACAATCTCAATTACTTTGTGGTTCAGGTGACGAACGGCGAAAAAACCTATTATCTGGATGCCACCCGTCCGTATTGCGACTTGAACGTTATTCCGGTGAATTGCCTTGTAGATAAAGCCTTGTGCATTAAATCAGCCGGTTACGAATGGATTGATTTGACCAAAGTGGGCGCTAATACAGAGCGGGTAAACCTGATTGTATCCTTCAATGAAGACGGCATATTGACGGGCAAAATATCGAAAAGCTATATGGGTGAATGCGCTTTTTCGTTCAAACAATCGTATGAAGAGGCAAAAGATGAAGCCGATTTTATTCAAAAAACCGAAACCCGGAACGAAATTACGATTACGGAATTTGCAATAGAAGAAAAGAAAAATCCGAATTTCAGTCAGGTAGAATCCTATAATTTTGCGACCAATGATAATCCATTGACGGGAGAAAACATTGCGACACTTCATCCCCTGTTGTTTGAAACCATGAGGAGCAATCCGTTCAAATCGGAAGAACGGAAATTACCCATTGAATTCAATTACCCGGTAGATGAACGGATTAATGTGAATATCACCATTCCCACAGGATATGTATTGGATGAAGCGCCCAAATCCGAACGGTTTGTGTACGACGATACGAATCTGATAGAGTTCAGTTACCTCGTTCAGGCAAGTGAAACGAATGTACAAATCGCTTACCGTTTCAAATTGAATACCTGCATTGTTCCGGCAATTGATTACGACCACTTGCGCGATTTTTGGTCAAAAGTCTATGCCAAGAATCAAGAAATATTGATTTTCAAAAAAATATAATATGAAAAAACAACTGCTTTTTACACTGCTTCTCCTCATTTGCCTGAATGCAAACGCGCAGAACGAATATCCCGATGCTTATGCCGTAGTCCGGGAATCTTCCCAATCCTTTACGCAACAGGATGAATACACCGGAACTTATCAGGTAAAATACGTCATCACTATTTTGAATAAAAACGGCGATTCGTTTTCAAATTTTGCTATCTATGAAGATGATTTTGAAGAATTGAAGAACTTTTCAGGGGAAATACAGGATGCAACCGGTAAAGTGATTAAAAAAATAAAGCAAAAGGATTTGACGACAACGGCGCTTTCTTCCAATTTGGCCACCAATACTAAAACAACTTTTTATAACTGTTATGCGCCGGCGTATCCCTATACCGTCAAGTATGAGTATGAAATGAAATTCAAAAACGGGATATTGATGTATCCGGCTTTCGCCCCGATTTCCGCTTATCATGTAGCGCTCGAAAAAGCGGAATATACCTTACAAATTCCGGAAAGTTATGAATTAAGGACCAAAGCGGAAGGAACAAACATTGAACCGGAAAAGACCTTTGTTGCATCCCATAAAATTTACCGGTGGAATTTGAATGCGATTGCAGCAATCCCTTTTGAAAAATACGCTCCTGCGGAAGAGATATTTCCGGTGATTTATCTTTCCCCGGAGAAGTTTTGTGTAGAAAAAGCCTGCGGCAATATGGCAACCTGGGCAATGTATGGCAAATGGAATGCCGGTTTGTTGAACGGACGGGACTTGTTGCCCCAGAAAACGATTGACAAAGTGCTGGAATTGACTCAAGGAATTTCCGATAAACGGGAAAAAGTAAAAATCCTCTATGAATTTTTGCAAAATACAACGCATTACGTGAGTATCCAATTGGGAATCGGAGGCTGGCAACCCATGAAAGCGGAAGAAGTGGCCCGAACCGGTTTCGGCGATTGCAAAGCGCTCTCCAATTACATGAAATCCCTGTTGAAAGTAGTGGATATTCCTTCTTATTATCTGGTAATCAGCACGAAAAAAGAACGTTTTTTTCCTGATTTTCCAAGTTTTAACCAAGCGAATCATGCCATATTAATGGTTCCTTTGGAACAGGATACGGTATTATTGGAATGTACTTCACAGGTTGCCCCTTTCGGTTATGTGAGTGATTTGGCCGGACACGACGCGCTGGCCGTAGGAGAAGACCACTCTTTTTTCTATACCTTGCCCGATTACAAACCGCAGGACAATGCGGAAATCAATACGGTTGAAATCCAATTAACCGCCGATGGCCGGGGACAGTTGGATGTACATTCGACCTTGAAAAATGAAGCATTTGAACGCCTGTTCTACCGCTTGAACGGAGCCAGTGCAAAGGAACAAAACGATGCTTTAGCCGGTTTATTACGGGTGCACAAACCGCAAGTAAGTAATTTCCGGAAAGAAGAAATCCTGAACGAACATCCCCAATTGGACGTTTATTTCACCGTAGATTGTGAAGATTTTGCCACGCAAACCGGCTCGCGGCTGCTGGTACAAGTCAATCCCACCCGCACAAGCGTGAAAGATATATTGACCGGTTCTTCCCGCAAATACGATATCGTCCTGAAATCGGAACTCTATCAAAAAGACTCGGTTACTATCCGGATTCCCGAAGGATATGTGGTGGAAACAAAACCCAAACCCACGGAAATCGAATCGGAATACGGGTATTTCAAATCGGAAATTACGGAAAAGGATGGTACAATCCGGTATATACAAACACTTGAACTCAAAAAAGGACGGTATCCGGCATCGGCATTTGAAGAAATGAAGAAATTTTATGGTCGGATTGAGACGCTCCAAAGCAGCAAGGTCGGGTTCAAAAAAGAAGTATAACAAGAAATGAAATTGCTTTATTCGGATAATTTCTCCAGGATTTTCTCAAATAGTTTTTTGTATCTTTTAGAAGTTCCAATATAGGTATAGAAGCTGTAAATTAAATTTATTGTTTCCTCTTTGGTAAGGCAATCCAGGTATTCAATATTCAAAGAGGCCATTTTTTCAAAGCTGAATGGCAGTACATTCGATCGGTGGGAAACAAATGTATTTTTATGAAAAGCAAAACCGTTTTGTCCAATTACGCAATCTTTAAGGAAACAGTAAATTGACATATCTCGTTCTTTTATCACTCCTGCTTTTATCAATGCCGGATTAAAATATACTTGTGAGGTTGTCATGGACATAATCATTAGTTGATTGTCAATCAAACCAATAACAATAAAAAACTTGTCTTTCACTTTTGTCGGTAATTGGTAATCTCTCACTAAAAGAATTGTTCCTACTTCATAAATCATACAGTGTAGATTGAAGTTCCATGTTTTCAAGCGTGTTGTAATATACCGTTTTTTTGAAACCATCATCACCCAAAAGTTCCGCAAAGTTCAATGCTACGGGGCTTGTTTTATTTTGCCCTGAGAATTGAATTCCCACTGTTCTTTTTGTTTTTTCCCAAAGGGAATCCTTTGAGTGTACAATGTCCACTAATTGTTTGGCATTTAGATGTCCGTATTCTCTTATGACATCCTCAATTATTTGCAAATCAAGTTCGCTAAATTCCGAATCATTAAAATCGGCAACAGGCCTGATAATATATTTTTCACCGGTTAGATGTTCAAATTTTACAAACTCACTGAATTTATTCACTCCTTCTATCTTGGAAAAATAGACATCCTCTGAAACGGGTCCATATTGCCATACATTATAGGAGAGCCATGTTATAGGCGCACCTGTTCTTTTGGTTGCTTCTTCATCAATCAAATAAAGGATTTTCAGGAGTTTGGTGTGATATAAAGGTTTGCAACGTTCTGCCAGCAATATAATTATATTGCCAATTAAGTTCTTATTTATTCTCATTCCGATGCACATAGTTTTGCAAAGATAATTTATTTTATTCAATAAATACAGTACCTTTGATAATAAAAAGGCGTTTATGATAAAATTCTCACAAGTCAAAAGGCAATTAGCTAATCTACAAATAATATTTACAGTAGTCCTTGGCAACATTCCGTGGCTTTATTCCCAGGACATTCCGCTTGATTCCGTCTTTATGAATCAGTCGGATTCGTCTTTTTTATTGAACGAATTGATCGTGAAAAGTGCTGTACCACTTTTTTCAAGGAAAGGAAATAATTTGGTGGTCCATGTAAGTAATACGCCTTTGTCTTCCGTTGGAACGGCTCAGGAAGTCATCCAACGGATTCCGGGCGTTTCGATAAAAGAGGAGGCCGTCACCGTTTTCAGCAAAGGAACGCCGGTGATCTACATCAATAACCGTAAATTATACGATGAAAGTGAATTGCAACGGCTCCAATCGTCCGATATTGCTACTATTGAATTGATTACCAATCCTGGAGCCAAATACGATGCCGAAGGCCGCGCAGTTTTAATCATTAAAACCAAACCAAACGAGGCAAACGGATGGGCATTCCAGGTATCCGAACGCTTAAAACAAGGGGACTATTTTGGCGATAAAGAAGATTTTGGGTTGACATACAATCATGCCGGTTTTTCTTTGTTTACCGGCTATCACCACGATGCCGACAAGTCCTATTATAAGCCGGATGTTGCTTATACTATCCATAGCGATACTTTGTGGCGGCAATTATTAGATGCACCACAGACTCATTGGGATTATGCAAATCAACTGACAGCCGGAATGGATTGGTCGGTTACTGAAAAACAGGCCGTTGGCGCACAATACCAAGGTATGTTTGATAATGGAAAAGTAACCTCTCCCACAACAGAAGATGTATGGGCCGATAATATCCTCTACGATAAGGTTATTTCTCTTTGTCACTTAAAGCAGAAATCTTATCAACATCTGGTAAATGCCTTCTACCGGTATGATTACAGTGAATCTTTTAACTGGCAAATAGATGCCGATTACGTGAATGCCCGCGACAGAACCGACCAGCGGGTGGTGGAAACTTCATTCATTGAAAACCGGGATGCCCGGATGGAAAGTCAATCGAAATATAATTTGTATGCCGGCAAAATAACATTCAACTATCGTTTGAACGAAAATAGCGCCTTGGAATTCGGAACAGAATACAATCAAATCAAGGGTTCCGGCCATTCCATTAATCCGGAACAATATGTTAATAACAGCATTTACACCCATGAGGAAGAAAAAACGGCCGGTTTTATAACTTATACGAATCGTTTCGGCAAACTCCATTTCCAATTGGGAATCCGGTATGAACGGGCGCATTTAAAGGCGACGGAAGATAGTATCCGGCAAGTCAAAACAGACCGGAAATACGAGGGATTTTACCCAAGCCTGATGCTTTCCCAGCCTGTCGGGAATACCGGAATGAGTTTAGAATTATCCCGGAAAACCCAACGGCCGCCTTTTTCCCTGCTTAGCAGTACGAATACTTACGTCAATCGCTTTTTGTTTGAAAAAGGCAATCCGTATCTTCAAAACGAAGACATCTATCAGGCTGATTACCATTTAACTTATAAAATGTTGGATGTTACTTTGGGATATGCCTATAAGAAAAATCCGATAGAAATAACGATGGATAATGTAGAAAACAATTCGTCCCGGCATTTCATGACCTACATTAATTATCCTGAATATCAAGAGTTAAACGCACTATTTACAGCTAATTTTGAATGGAAAATATGGAAACCTCGCTTGACGGCAGGATTGAATCAACCGTTTTTTACTGTCGATTATTTGGAGAAAAAAATCAACCGGAATCAAACCGGACTGTTATTGCAGTTTTTTAATGACATTGTATTTCCCAAAGAATATATTTTTTCCGCCAATTTTGAGTACCTGGGAAAACACAATGAATACATAACGGAAAAAGCAGGTAACAAACGTTTGGATTTGGGACTTCGGAAATCCTTTTTAGATAAAAAATTAACATTTCAACTGCAAGTAAATGATGTATTTAAATGGATAACGAGTAAAGCAATCATAAACATAAATACTATTTCCTATATCAGGGAAACTCAAAGAGAGACCCGGTTTGTAACCTTGACAGTCAATTACCGGTTCAATAATTACAAGAAAAAATACCGGGGAGAAAATGCGGCCGGGGAAGATCTAAAGCGATTGTAAAAAGAAATGATAAAACGGATCAGACAGATAACCACAGAAATTATTAAAAACCCGTGGGTATTCGTCTAATCCATTTTATCCGTGTTCTAATTCATTTATGCCAAGCCGGCTTTGTTCAATAGATTGCCTACTATTCCACTGGCTGCGTTAGCGCCTAATTTGCTGGTGACTGCGCTGGCCAATCCCGGCAATACGGCGGATGCGATGCTGTGCGCAGTGTCGGGATTTATTCCGGCTTTGCTTATCAGCGAATCCACTACCGAGCTGTGCGTGTTGTTGTAAAAACTGGAATTGCTTCCGCCTGATAACAGATTTCCCAATTGGCCGAGGCTGCCTCCCTGGCTCACATGGTTCGTCAAGGCGCTTCCTAAGGTATCTATAATACTTTGGGAAACAGAACTTTTCTGATTGGCCGGAACCCCTGCATGGTTTGTCACGGCATTTGTTACTAAGTCTTGAACAGACCCTAAGATGTTGTCTAACATGATGCTATAAAGTTTAATAATTAAAAAAATTAAAGTAATGAAGAAAATGAAGAAAATGAAGAAAATGAAAAAGTATTATTCTCTTCATTATTTTCATTATTTTCATTGTTTTCATTCTTTTACTTAATATTACACTTGAGAATTGAAATTTGTTTTAACTTTGCAGGCAAATAACAATAATTTATATTTTATTATGAGAAAGATAATTGCTTTCATCAGTATTTCTATCCTGATGTTTTCTTGCGACGTAGCGCAACAGGTATTGGGAACTTATCAGTTGACACAGTGTAAATACGACTACCATTCGATTTCGGGATTGAGTTTGGCCGGAATCAATTTGTCGAGCGCCAACAGTTTGACATCGTTGAATCCGTTGAGTTTGGCGAGTTTGACCTCCGCTTTCGCCACCAAAAGCGGTTCGTTGCCTTTGAATTTCACGTTAAATTTGGATGTGTCCAATCCGGGCGTTCAAGCCGCACTGCTCAACGGTATCGGTTATATCCTTGAAATTGACGGACACGAAATGACTACCGGTTTCTTAAATCAAAAATTGCAAGTGGACGGCGGACAAAAAGCGGTATTGCCCATCAATATGTCTTTTGATTTGAAGAAAGTGTTGAGCGGAGAATCGTTGGAATCAATTAAGAACCTGGCGTTTAACTTTGCCGGTATCGGTAGCGGCTCCAGCGATGTAAAAGTGCAGTTAAAACCCAGTTTCACCATCGGAAACCAAACAATAGCTGCTCCCAATTACATTCCGGTCTCTTTCAAATTGAATAAGTAAATTATCCACGAATTACACGAATTATTATTTCTTTCGTGATAATTCGTGTAATTCGTGGATAATTATAAGAAGCAACCTTATTTCTCCGGAATCCGCATTTTATAGAACGAACGCCATACGAAATAGAAGCCTAAAAGCAAAAATGGAATAGCTATGTAGATGGAATAATCCGAAGCGCTTCCGCCTAATTTCATTTCAATACAAATTTCCGTTGCCAACAAACCGAATAAGGTGGAAAACTTGATAATCGGATTCAACGATACTGAAGAAGTATCTTTGAACGGGTCGCCTACCGTATCGCCAATGACCGCCGCTTCGTGCAACGGCGTATTTTTTTCTTTCAGTTCCACTTCCACAATTTTCTTAGCATTGTCCCAGCTACCACCGGCATTCGCCATATAAATAGCTTGGAATAAACCGAATACAGCAATGGAAATCAAATAAGCCACAAAGAAATTCGGGTCGATAAAGGCAAAAGCCAATGTTAAAGAGATTAATGCCAGGAATATATTCCACATCCCTTTTTGGGCGTATTGTGTACAAATTTTTACCACCGATTTGGAATCTTCGAGGTCTGCTTCCGCTTTATCCATATTAAATGTCTTCTTGATAAACTCCACGGTACGGTAAGCCCCGGTAGTAACCGCTTGCATGGAAGCTCCACTGAACCAGAAAATTACAGCGCCTCCGCAAATCAAACCCAGGATTACCGGCGCATCTGTCAATGAGAGGCTGAGCAAACCCACTTTTTCCAGCAGAAGGATAATCGAGAAAATCATCGTAGTAGCTCCCACCACAGCCGTACCGATTAATACGGGTTTTGCTGTCGCTTTGAACGTATTTCCCGCGGAATCATTCGATTCGAGGAAATATTTTCCTTTTTCAAAATCCGGTTTGAAACCGTAATTTTTTTCTATTTCTGCTTCTATACCTGGAATTTGTTCGATCTGGGAAAGTTCAAAAACCGATTGGGCATTGTCGGTTACAGGTCCGTAACTGTCCACCGCAATCGTCACCGGTCCCATACAGAGGAAACCGAATGCGACCAAACCGAAAGCAAAAATGCTGGCATGAGGACCTAAAACATCTACCAATCCGGTTTGAGCAGTGAAATAAGCGGCTGTCATCAAGCCGACAATCAACATGCCTGTCCAGAATGCGCCGAAATAACCGGCTACAATTCCCGAAAGAATATTCAAGGATGGGCCACCTTCGCGTGAAGCAGTCACAATTTCCTTGACATGGATGGATTTTGAACTGGTGAAAAATTTGGTAAATTCGGGAATAAGCAGCGCAGCCAATGTCCCGCAACTGATGATGATCGCTAATTTCCACCACAAAGTAGAATTTTCCAAATCGCCTAATAGAAGGTGACTCATAAAGAAGCTGGCCGAAATACACAACACAGCGGCAATCGTAATCAAGCGCATCAGAGGAGATTCGAAATCGAAATCTTTTTTATTGGCATATAATTTTTTAGATATTCCTTGATTGATAAAGAAGGAACACCCCGATAAAAAGTCCATTAAGAAACGCATACCGAAAATCCATACAATCAGTTTGGCTTGCATATCCGGATTGGGAACGGCCAGGGTGATAAAGGTTATCAAGGCAACGCCTGTTACTCCGTACGTTTCAAAACCGTCGGCGGTCGGGCCTACGCTATCGCCGGCGTTATCGCCTGTACAGTCGGCAATTACACCCGGATTACGCGGATCGTCTTCTTTTACTTTGAAAACCACTTTCATCAGATCGGAACCGATGTCGGCAATTTTGGTAAAGATACCTCCGGCAATACGCAAAGCGCTGGCTCCCAATGATTCACCGATGGCAAAACCCAAGAAACAGATTCCGACAATATCACGCGGAACAAACAACAGGATAACAACCATCAACACCAATTCGAGGGAAATCAGGAACAAACCGACACTCATACCGGCTTTCAACGGGATATTGACCACATCCAGCGGACGTCCTTTTAGTGCAGCAAAAGCCGTACGGGCATTGGCAAAGGTATTCACCCGGATGCCATACCAGGCAACGGTGTACGAACCGGCCATCCCGATAACGGAAAACAGCAGCACTTGCAAGACCACACCGAACGACTGACCGGCCAAGCCAAAGAAATAGATACATAACACAATGGCTACCAAGGCGAACAACATCAAAAGGAATTGTCCTTGTTGAGCCAGATAAGTACGGCAAGTGGTGTAAATTGTGTTGGCTACTTTTAACATCGAGTCATGTGCCGGTAATTTTTTGACCTGGTTAAACAAAATCAAACTGAAACACAAGGTTCCGGCAATAATTAAAGCGCCGTAAAACAAAAAACTCCAGGAAGAAATCTGGCTTCCAAATATATGGAAAGTTCCTTCATGAAGGTCTGGGATTGCTAAGTCTGCTTCGCTGGCGTATGCAGACATACCACCACCTAAGAGCAGACTCATCAAGAGTGCAACATTTTTTATTTTTTTCATGATACTGAAAGTAATTAATATTTAAAATAGTTTTATTCCAAGATTAAGAGTGCGTTTAATAATTTTAAAAAATTTGAAAAAAATCGCACAAAGGTACAAAACAATATTTTAAAATACAGCATTTTTTTCGTGAAAAATCAGGCGCTTTTTCACATTTATTATCAAATCAATATTCTGCGGGTAAAGATTCCAATAGGGAGATAGAAAAGTTTTTTGATTGACGAAATTTATATTAAAAACGTCATTTGATTGACGATTTTTTTCTTTCACTATAAAATCAGATATTATATCCCGCCAAATTAGCCTAAAAATAGATGTATTTGGCGAATTATAAATACATATCTTGCCAAATCAAAACTTTTTTGTACCTTTGTGGCGAATTATAAAACAGGTTTTAGCATGAAAAATCAAATTATCGGCAGAAAAAAAGAGCAAAAACGCTTGCTGGATTTGTACTCTTCGGGCAAGGCGGAATTTGTGGCAATCTACGGCAGACGGCGGGTTGGCAAGACTTTTCTTGTGCGTCAACTATTTGATAATGAGTTTGTTTTCGATTTAGCAGGTTTGGCAAATGCAAATACAAAAGAGCAACTTGTGAATTTTACTATTTCGCTTAATCATGCTGTAAATCAGCAATTTAAAACGCCCAAAAATTGGCTTTTCGCTTTTGAGCAACTTCGCTCGATAATTGAAAATTCCCAAAAAGAGCGTAAAGTGATTTTTATTGACGAAATTTCGTGGCTTGATACGGCGCGGGCGGGCTTTTTAACGGCGTTGGAGCATTTTTGGAACGGTTGGGCTTGCTCTCGCAACGATATTATGCTTGTCGTTTGCGGCTCAGCTACTTCATGGATTATGAATAAACTTGTGAATAACCACGGCGGGCTGCACAATCGCCTGACGGCGCACATCTATTTGCAGCCTTTTACGCTTGCCGAAACAGAGCAATATTTTCAGTCGCAAAACATTGAATTTTCGCGCTACGATATTGCCGAATGTTATATGATTATGGGCGGAATCCCGTATTATTTAAGCAAAATACAAAAAGGGTTAAGTATTTCGCAAAATATTGATAATCTG
>JAISKT010000200.1 GCA_031261295.1 Candidatus Symbiothrix sp.
TATTTTTATGCCCTCAGTTTTCCGGATTCAATGATTTCCATCGTTTCCATGATCCGGCGCAGTAATGTGCTGATTACTTTCGTTGCCGGAGCCTTGTTTTTTCATGAAAAGAATTTAAAAAGCAAAGCTGTTGATTTATTGCTTGTTTTATTAGGAATGCTGTTTATCTATTGGGGAAGTAAATGATATTTGCCAATATGTATTTTCCTATGAATAGCCGAATAATATGCTTTATGTCAGTATGTAAGCGAGATAATTCATACATACAAAGCAAAATGCACTTTTTTGTCATGTAATTATATGAAATTCAGCAATATATAAACTTAATCAAAACCGCCAATATTGGTTGTTTTATTAAATAAAACCATTTATCTTTGTAACCGATATAAATAATTTAATAACTACGGTTCTTGTATGTCTATATGTAGATTTTATGATTTTTGGCTAAAATTAACTACTGATTTATAGATGGTTAGAGAAGAATTTGTATCTTTATGATGTCAAACAGCTAATTTTGAATATTCATGAAGACAAAAAAAGTTGTGAATTGCTTTCAAAAAATTGTATCTTTGACATCATAAACAGCTCATTCCCATACCCAGCGTATCTTAGTATGGTTGTGAATTGCTTTCAAAAAATTGTATCTTTGACATCATAAACAGCCGGGCTTTTCGCCGATCTCTCGGCGTTTTGGTTGTGAATTGCTTTCAAAAAATTGTATCTTTGACATCATAAACAGCGTTCTTGTCTTTATTCATGACATTTCTTCTGTTGTGAATTGATTTCAAAAAATTGTATCTTTGACATCATAAACAGCGATTCTTTTTTTCAAAATAAAAGGTTGAGGGTTGTGAATTGCTTTCAAAAAATTGTATCTTTGACATCATAAACAGCTCAGAATGAGACAGTTAAAAGAGACGGCTAGTTGTGAATTGCTTTCAAAAAATTGTACCTTTGACATCATAAACAGCAAGTTAGAAAAAAAAGGAGAAAGATACACGGTTGTGAATTGCTTTCAAAAAATTGTATCTTTGACATCATAAACAGCACCACCTGCCATTTAGCCTATTGCAAGTTAGTTGTGAATTGCTTTCAAAAAATTGTATCTTTGACATCATAAACAGCGGAAAATACCGGCTACCGATTTCAATGTACGTTGTGAATTGCTTTCAAAAAATTGTATCTTTGACATCATAAACAGCAAAATGTTTATAAATCAAAGAAAATCAGTCAATTACAACAATGATTAGGATTGAAAAATGAGCTGTTTGTAATGTAAAAATCCCACCGCATAAGTGGGATTTTTTTATTGTCAATCCCACAAATTCCAAAAATACTTACTAAACAATTCTAATCCTTCACTTTTCATTTTCTCCCGATATTCTTCTATTTCAAGAACCTTTTTGTGCCAATTTTCTTCTAATTCAGGTTCGACATCGCCTTCGTTCCAACGATACATTTTCTCGCCCTTATAAGTTTCTTCACAGGGAATAAACCAGTCCTTCACAGGTTTACCTTCGTTAGGCAGATGTCGTTGCCTGTGATATTCGTCTTCATATTCGTTTTTCATCGAACAAGTATCTTCGTGCATTTCGGTAAAACAAAATATCATCCGGTCGATAACAGCTTCCCAATCTTTCATCCCTTTATCTACATCCTGATATTCCGTACCATCGGCACGAGTCGTAAATTGGGCAGGACAACCATGCAGATTCTTTTTAAAATCCGTCAATATCTTGGGCATGGTTTCCATAAACCAATAGTCGATACTCCACAAATCTCTGTAGGAATATCCTTTTTTTGCCCTTTGATACCAATGTTTTACATCTCGTGGAAATTCTTTTATTTTATGCAGGTAATAGTATAACTTCATATCTTTCTATATTTTATTTAGGTGAAAGTTTCGTTATTATTTTAATTATTTGGTCAGCGATATCATTAACAACGTCGTCTTCTGTTTTGTCTATCAATGGAAAGATAGGCAAATAAAGCGCTTTCGTTTTGGATGGTTCATAATAACGCATTGCAACGTTTTTTATTTTGGCTTTAAAAGATTCATTCTGCATCCATGATATTCCATTTGGGGCATCAGTTATAAATAACCAAAATGGAGTATCAGCCTCTCGTTCCCAATAATCAAAGCGAACGTTTAAGGATACTCCCATTGAATCCATTCTAAAATACCTTGTGTATCCGTATTTCTGTGGCGTTGCTTTTAGATTTGTCGTATCCGCTTTCAGTTCATCAACGACTTTGTCTATCAGATCGTAATAGGAATTTATTTTTTTTGCTATGGCAGGGGCAAAATCTTCACTTTGATAGGGTTGAAAGGAATTATTGTCTATCGTTTCACAAAGTCCGATAATTTGGTCTATGTCGGATAATAAAAGAGGTTCATTGTCTTGAACCAATTGCAAGCGAATCGTTCCCAAAATTTCTTGCCATGTTTTTACAATGAGGTGTTTATTGTCTGTAAGTATAAAAGAGTGTTTATTGTTATTGATTTGAAAATCTACACTTGCAGTTACAAGCCGCCTATTCAGTTCATTAAAAACGGGTCTTACTCTTAATGTGGGGCAAATAAAAATTAATATTGAATTTTTATCTAATCTGTTTAAATACTCAATTGGCTGATTGTCTGTGAATTAAGCCCAAAATTTGGCTTCAAGAATAATAACTTCTTTACGCTCTTTGTCTATTCCCGAAATATCCGGTCTTTCCAACTTTTCGCCAACACTTTGGGTTATAAAATTAATGTCATCAAAAGAGAGTCCGCTATCCAATTGAATTATTTTCTTCAATGCTTCTCTTGCAGATGCTGAACGTTGTAAAATATACGTAAGACCTTCAGAAGCAATGTCTTCTTGAGAACCTTTTATCCTTGTGTAAAATTGTCCTAATAGTGATGCCATGATTATTTCGTTTTTGGAAGCGTTCCGTTTTTAAGTCGTTGTTCATAAGTGTTTTCAATTTTTCTCTTGTCTTTCATTTTCTAATTGTATGAATTTTTGATTATGCTGTTTTAAATAGGCAAGATGTTGAGGTTTTAATTTCTCCTTAATTATTGAATCTGTATTAAGCAGACCTAACATTTCTAAATCTTCTTGTTTCAATATTACCGAAAACATAATTTTTCCATCTTCATCAAAAGATATATAGTATTTATCAAATAATTTGTCATAATTAGGTGTAAGTAACAGCCCATTATATAAATCATATTTTTCGTTTATATTACAATCACTATACGGTTTAATATGAGATGCAATAAGTAAGTCACTATTTTTATAACCATGTATAGAACATCCTTGCCAATATTCAATCAGCTTTGCTCTATAAGAACTTTGTCCTATCCTTATTTTTATTAAAGCTTTTTTTTCTTCATTTGTTAAGTTGGTGGCACTTTCAATTGGGTTAATATCATGAGCTAATTCCTCTTTTTCATCTGCTTCTAATTGAAAACTATGATTTTCATCAATATCAATATGTTTTGGTTTTTCGAGTTCTTTTTCAACTGTTTTAGAAGTAGTATCTACTTTAGGAATGGGATTTTCTTGTTTTTCCGGATTATAAATTTCCCACAAAATCCATAAAAAAGAGTGAGCATCTAAAAGAGTGGCTTGAGTACCCTTTCCTTTCAAAAACTTATAAACTTGTTTAAGAATTTTGTTATATGTATCATAGTTATCCCAAGAGACGTTATTACTGGTTTTGAAATCAAGCCCTAACAACTCACTAAACGTTTTATCAAATCTGTCTTGCGAAATTGGCATAAATTGGTCTTTTTCTTTGATGAAAAACAAGTAAGCAATAAATTGATAAGAGAGACCTTCAGACATAAATTGTTCAAAAGCCTCATTGGGTTTAATTTTATTTCTGTAGAAATTATATAATGTTTTTTCAAGAGATTGAACCACAGCCATTTTTGAAAAATCATCTACCTGTCTCCAATTAATAAGATTATTATTAACCCATTGAGAACTGTGATGTACTCGTGCTTTAACTGCAGATGTTACTTTTGCTTGTATTTTACCGGTCCCTATATCCGCATCATTCCACCACTTACTTGCTAAATTTTTTTTAGCCTCTTCAAAAACAGAATATTTATAATTCTCTCGGTTATCAATATACTTTGAATTTTTAAAAGTTTTAAATGGTTGTTTGTCTTCAGTTGATACAAACGCAGAAAAATCATTAAATAATTTTTCTAAAATGCCGATAGATACTTCTTCCATTTTTTATTTTTATTTATGATATAAATTTACAACAACAAATTGACAATTTCGGACATTATCAATTATTTTTTGTACAATAATCAGTTTAAAAAAGTTCCAATTGTTGATAAGGAGTCGTAATTTCCTTTACTTTTTTACAATGAAACAGTTCCATATCCCCAAATTGTTTGTCGGTAATACACATAATACCCACATAGCCTTTTTCCGGCAAAAGACTTTTTACTCTTTTTATATGCACATTCGCATTCTCCCGGCTGGCACAATGCCGCAAATAGATGGAAAACTGAAACATGGTAAAACCATCCTTTACTAATTTAGTCCGAAAATCAAAAGCCGCCTTTTTCTCTTTTTTGGTTTCCGTAGGCAAATCAAAAAGCACCAATACCCACATAATTCGATATTCGCTAAAACGTTCCATTTTCTTTTCTTACAGAAATGAAGGATAAGCGATTTTCCGCATTTCTCCCAGATAACATTTAGCTAATGAAGCGGTGGTCTGACCTGCCGCAATCATCAAAGGACTTCGTTGCTCATTGATAACAACATCCAACACCGGAATGGAAAGCAATTTTGTTTTTATTTCTTTCGATAATTCGATTGGTAAAGACGTATGGTTGTACATCTCTACGATTTCCACCACTAATTTATCGACAAAAGGACGGTAAGGCTCCATCATATCATCCGCCAAACAATAAGCATTGTACCGGTTGTGATGATGTATCCCGAATGTCGGCAATAATCCGCTTGCCACCAAAGCACGTGCAATAACCGCTCTCAAAATCGCATAACCATAATTTAACAGATTATTCGGAGGAACACCTTCGCGACCTCTTGTAAAACCTTCAATATCAGGGAACAGATTTTTCCAATAATAAGCCGCTGCACGTCCTTCCAAATTTTCGCTGTCGCCGCTTTTCACATCCCCCACCCATTTAAGCATATTGCTCACAACTGCATTCCGGGCAGTTTTTAAAACATGCGCCTGATTGCTTATTTTCGCCTGAATAGTTTGTTGCCACAACTGCTTTTTCAATGGAAGTGATGCATCAATTTGCGCCTGAAAACGTTCGCTTTGCAAGGTATTCCCATCCAACGGAAGTTGCAAACCCACCGGCATCCGATTGCTTCCACAAGTAATTAAGGCACAATTATTTGCCAATAAGGCTTCGATTAGTCCATGCGTAAGAGTTATCTGCTTGTTATCTAAAATGACAATGCCAATATCTTCTATCGGAATCGTTTTAACACTGCCTTCTTTGAATGATTCGGGCAAAGAATCACTTTTTTCAACCTCCGGGAGCTTGATAATCAGCTGCTGGTTTTTTAGGCTGAGATACGCGGGGTTTTCGAAATAGAGGGTCTTTTTTATCATAATAAATCAGATAATATTTCCTAATCGGTCAAGTCCCATTTTAACACAGATTTCTTTTATCATCTCTCCTGTTATTGCTCTTTCCATTTTATTAAGAGCAGAAAACTCAACTTTATTCACAATCGAAATAGCAACATTTGACTGCACAAAAAAACATTGATTTCCCGAAGATGATACCATTTTATAGATTCTCTCTTTCTTGACATTATTAATGTTAATATTTTCTTCTACAATTTCATCCTCTGTTGGGACATACACCAAATCATTGGGCGACAAATGAAACAACAGATTATGACCTTTTTCGTTCTTTTCGGGAACCGCATTTAAGCCTTGTTTTAATCGCTCTACAACAATATTTAAAGGAATAGTTTCATAAGCACGATAATTGTCTTTATCAACATAAATTGCAAAAAATAAATTTGTTCCTTTTGCCGCTTCAACGTATTTATCTTTTTTATTTCCGATATATCCCACTTGAAATTTATTCCCAATAGGCTCATACACTCTTACTTTATAAATTGATTGATGAAATTTTCCATTGTTCAAATTGACAATATCTTGATTCATTTCTTCTATTCCTTCGGGAGAAAATGCCAAATCCGGATTGTTTTCTTTTGTAGCCAAATGATTTAATAATATCTTTTGTATTCCGCTATCGGTAATAGATTCTATCGCCTTTACATTAAAAGAGGTATCCAAGTTTTTGCGGGTAGCCGCATTTACATGGTCAAAGTAATAAATTTCCACTTTTGAGACATCTGTATCTTTATATTGATATTTCCGGTCTTTAAAATACTTATCTACAATTTTTTCATCAAATTGTCCATATAATGCAATCAAACGTTTAATTTCCTCTTTTAATTCCTTATCTACTATACTTTTCCAATCTTTTAAAGCGACATTAAATCTAACCGTTTTAATTTTGCGAAGCGACACTTTGGCAAATACCGTATCTTTATGCAAGGGTTTGCGAATGGCCCAATTAGTACCTTCTTGATTAATTTCTACTTTCTTCCCGTCTTTAAATTTTTCGTATTTGTTGGTTGCTTTATTGATAATCCGCAGATTTTGTTTAAAACTAATCACAATCTTTCCTAATTCGTTTCGGGCATCCACAGTGAAATTGTCCCAAGGCTTTTTAAATTCCTTGAAAACATCTTTTTCTACTTGTTTATTTGTTTTTTTATCAACCCAAGTTTGTTTTTCTTTGAAACGCAATTTATTCTGCAAATCATATCTTGAAATGTCCGATTTTGCCGATTGATTGTTTAATAAATTTATATGGTCGCGTGTAGCACAGGCAATCACAAGTGCATCCATTGCATGATGACGATGGTCTATTCGTTTCTTTTGAAATCCTTTTGACAATTCCAATGGAACTGTTGGCAAAAACTTTTGATATTGTTCATTCCAAGCAGTAAATCCATTTGAGTTTGTTAGCGTATTCATTCGTTCAAAACGAGGTAAAATCAAATCGTTCCAAACATCGTTCAGCCCCCAATCTTGTTTTAATATAGTAGTAATTTTTCCGTTACAAGGGATAATATTTTTAGAATTTACACCGTCATCATTCGTATCTTCTCTAACGATATTTGACAGTAGAGCAGAAATAAATTTACTGATATGCCGTGTGTCATTCATCTGTCGAGCAATCATCTTATCGGGAATATCTTCCAATAAAAGATTATTCTTTTTTGAACGATTTTTAGCATAATGCTCTTTTATAAATATTTGATAAGCTTCTTCCGAAAAAATTTCAACTACCTTTCCCATTCCACATTCTACTTTTTCACCGTGGTGGTTTTTGATAAATTCAAGTCCAAGTTGTTTGTCTTTCAACTGATTTACAGCTGCTTCACAAATAACTTTGTTATTCAAACTATCATCAAAATAACGACTTTTCGGAATAATATGTTCTATTTGATATTCATCTGTAAATAATTTGCTAAGCGGAATCATCTGGCCGGTATAAGGTGAGCAGTATTTTTGCTCCAACCATAATTTATAACGTTGCAATTCCGTCTTTGACGGTTGAGCCGTTTTACTGATTTTTAAAATATCTTCGGGAATTTCAATGTTTGAATTTATTACACCATCCTCATAAATTTTCAAAATTTCTTGCTGAACGGGTGAATATGGACGCACATTCTCAACATCGGAATTCTCTTTTAATTCCATTATCAAAGCCTTGATACGAAGATTTGTGTTTTCACTTTCGCTAACTTGGTTAGTTATTTTTTGCCTATCTTCAGCCGTATTCTTCATTTCACGACCAAGTTCGATATGAATTTCCGACAAATCGCCATATTTCTTCCAAATATCACGCACAACACGCAATGTTTCGGTAATTACTTGTTCTACAATCGGATTCCGCAATGAATGTTGCTTAAAACCTTCCAAATATTTTTCTAAATCAGCAACAGAATTCCATTTACCTGAAATATCAGCTTCGGAATGACGATCATAGACAATATATTGAGCCAACCACAACTGCAAACCTTGAAAATCAGTTTCATTGGTCAAGTTTATTGCTTTTTCGCGCACACGGGTTTTGATTGTTTCGTCATATTCTCCGGTGATAATTTTACTAATTCTATCTTTGGTTGTTTCGTCAATGCTATTAAAATTCCAATATTTGCCTAAACGCATCAACGGTAACAACTTTTTTATAGCCTTTTCGGAATAGGCGCCATATTCACTTTTAAATGGTGGAAATTTCTTATAGTTTTCAACAAACGAAATTTCGTCTAAATTATATTTGTTTGCAAAGGTTTTCAATGCCTTTTCAAACTCGTTTTTGTCTGTTACGGAATAGATAATATGCCAAAGTTTTTGTTCAATTTCAGGTGTTAAAAAATTGACGAGCATATTTTCTATTTTTGCTAATCTTCTTCTAATTTCATAACCCGTTTCATTGCAAGGATAGTTTTTAGATTTATCATCTTCCTTTTCTTTCGAATCATCGAAGACATAATTCCATCTATATTTTGCAATTTCCGAATTTAATATTTTCCCTTTAATTCCTTCCTTCGCAAAGAAATATTGGAGAATATCTTTATGATTCACTTCTTTTTTTGTCATCAAAAAGTCGTAAAGGTTTTCAACATCTTCAATACCTTTTATAAATTGTTCTGTTACATCAGTATCATCCTCTTTTTTATAAATTTTCAGATTGAAAAGCCACTGCCACAATCTAAATTCTTGATACAATGGATTGGATTTTAGTATAGCTTTTAAATACTCTTTTATTTCGTTTCTGTCTTTGTCTTTGTGTTTTCTAAATTCAAGGGTACAATTTCCGATAGTCGATTTTTGACTGCGCAAAGGTCGCTGATAAAAGATAATATCATTAACAAACAAATGAACAAAATTCTGCTTGCTCAAAACGAGTTGATGTGCCTCATTGTTACGATACAACTCTCGAATGCAATCGTTGTACATATCTTCGGTAAACAATTCAGGCTGTAACTCAATCTGTTTTTTGAGAATAGCAATCAATTCGTCTTTATAAAATTTACGTTCAATAGTACGAACTAACTTGCCGCGTATTTTTTGCCTTGAATTTTGCAATAAAGTTTCATAAATATAGGTACCAACTGTTTTGTGACTTTTATCTATTTCTGTTTCTGTCTTCTTTTTCAATAAAGTCCAATCAGTTTCACTCGGTGCACGAAACGAGCGTTTTTCGTTTCCTTCCTTATCTGTTTTTACCGTTCCGTCATCGTTCAAATCAGTCGTAACAATAAAATCGCGCACTTTATCTTTCCAATCAAACAATGGTGTTTTGCTTGAACGTCGATAAATCCAACCGTTTTCCAAGTAAAGTGAATACCAAATATCTCCCTTACTATTAGGTTTTTCATCAGTCACAACTTCAACAATTTTCAACGAATGGTACTCAACCAATTTGTTAGGATTTTCCTCCTGCTCTTCACCACGCAACTGATAATAGCCTCGTTTTTGATTAAAATTTAATAATAACCACGCTAATTCTTCTTTTTCTATTTTTTTGAAAAGAGCCTTTTTTCGCAAATAGTAAATCGTCCAATCGTATGGAATTTTTATATCTTGTCCATTTGCCTTAAAATCTTCAACCATTTCGTTAAACGAATTTTGGAAGAGAAATATAAAATCAGTTTTATTTTTTACCTCATTCCAAACTTCCTTATACGAAATTTTGGGTTCTTTTTCCTCAAAAAATTGCCCTAATCGTTTTTCAAAGTCAATTTGTGCGAAATAATGTTCAGGCAAAAATCCCAAAACATTCAATATCCTATGCAAACGTTCCCTACGCAGTAAAAATCTTTCACGCAATCTGCGAGTTCCGCGATAACCGGTGCGTTCTGCCGTCTGAGAAATTGAATTTCCCGCATCGAAATTTCCCAAAATATCTTGACTCATTGGGATAATACGACTTCCTAAACCTTCTATTCCTGCAATCTTCTCTTCCTCATTTTGCAAGACAATTGCCCAACCAATACTATTGGTTCCCAAGTCCAATCCAAGTATCTTTTTCATAAAATCCTATGATTTAACAATAAAAGCGTAAAACTAACATTTAATTTGTATAATTCAAAATATATAGGTATTTTTGTCGTACAATTTTTGAAGCAATTCACAATAAGGATTATTCCGTTGTGAAAACATTAAAAGCGGGGATGCAAATCCTCGCTTTCTTTTTGACCATTTAAGAAGAATTTTTGCAGACTAAATCAACCTCTTTTAAATGAGAAAAACCTGTTAGGTCTTAAAGACCTAACAGGTTTCTTTCTAAAAATTGGCGGCTACCTACTCTCCCACTTGTGTGCAGTACCATCGGCGCGACCGGGCTTAACTTCTCTGTTCGGAATGGGAAGAGGTGGAACCCCG
>JAISKT010000266.1 GCA_031261295.1 Candidatus Symbiothrix sp.
AATTATGGCATTGTGGATGTGGCAAAAAAGGAGATTGTCACGCGCAATTTCATCACCGACGGCACGGAACAAAGCATCAAAATCCCCTACGGCATCGCAGTAAATCCCTTAACAAAAGACATTTACGTGACGGATGCCAAAAATTATGTGTCGCCCGGAACGCTTTATTGCTTTGACAAAAACGGTAAACAGAAATGGAATGTCCGGACAGGCGATATTCCGGCGCATTTTGTGTTTCTCGGAAAATTAAAAGAATAAAAATATGATGAAACGATTAAGTACAATTATTTGTAGTTTACTTGTAACTACTCTCTGCTCATTTGTAACAGCACAATCACCCTATATTGATAAGGTGTATGACTTTTTACCCGCTCCGGGACAGTTTGTAAATGAATTGCCCGAATACGAACCGGGCGACACTCGCGACGACCTGATTCGCAAGGCGGAAGAAGCGATTGCCCACAACGAGCAAGGCCTGATTTCTCTTGGCGGATACGGCGGATACGTGGTGTTCGGTTTTGACCATTTGGTGGAAAATCAACCCGGCAAATACGACTTCAAGATACTGGGAAACGCTTTTTATGCCGCTTCCAATCCCAATGGAAACGCTACGCGAGAAGGCGGCAGTTGCGAGCCGGGCATCGTGATGGTTTCTTATGATGCCAATGGCAACGGACTTCCCGATGATGAATGGTATGAGTTGGCAGGCAGTGAATACTACCAACCGGAAACCATTCATCATTACGAAATTACCTATTACAAACCCGATGAAAACAAAATACCGGCGCCCGACAAGAATTATCCGTTTCTGAACGATACCACTTATATTCAATGGACAAGCAACCAGGGGGACTACGGCTATGTTTCGCGCAATGTGTATCATTCGCAATCCTATTATCCGCAATGGATTACGGACGAAACACTTGTTTTTGAAGGAACAAAATTAGCAAATAATTATGTGGACGAAAGTGGAACAGGTTCCTATTATGTACAATATGCCTACGATTGGGGCTATGCCGACAATCATCCGAATACCGACAAACGTTCCGGTTTCAGCATCGAATGGGCGGTGGACGGCGATGGCAATCCCGTACAACTACCCGGTATTCATTTCGTGAAAGTCTATACCGGCGTGAATCAATATTGCGGATGGCTGGGCGAAACTTCTACTGAAATACTTGGTGCGGAAGATTTACATTTGACCGGTGGCGATGTGGATGTTCCCACAAATCCTCCCACAAACCCTCCCACAAACCTGGAAGGTTTTGAAAACCTTCCAGGTTTTAACGGCAGTTTTAACGGCTCTGTTCGTTTGTTGCAAAACCCGGTAAGGCAACAATTGATAATTGTATCGGTTCAATCGCAACAAACGAACGTATATAATCTCATAGGCAACAAAGTGATGAGTTTCCCAATTGAAAGCGGAACGAATCACATTCCCTGTAATCTGTCAAAAGGATTGTATATCCTTGCAACAGAGAATTATAAAATCAAATTTTTGAAACAATAACATTTATTTATTTTAATGTATTTCATTATGAGAAAAATTTTCAGTATTTTTTGTTTATTTTTTGTTGTTGTGAGCGCTTACGCTCAGAACTTCGGATTAGATGACATTCAGCTTTGGGCGGGCGAAGGCAGCAACAGAGCCGGATTGGTCGTTCAATGGAATGACCCCGGGGAAACTCATGCCATGGTGTGGGGGTATCAATGGGACGGAACGGCTTACGGTATTGATTTAATCTTCGCCGTGGCAAAAGCCGACCCTCGCTTCTACGCCATGACGGAAGCGACCACCTCCGGTTATGGAAGCGCTATTGCCGGTCTTGGTTATGATGCTAATGGGGATGGTGTTTTTACCATTAAAGACAAAACAACCGGAGTAATTATCTATCCGGATGAAAACGGCGTGTTTACCACCGCATCCGGTTACAATTACGACAATTTTGTTGCCGGTGACCCCGAAGACTATTGGGGCGCCGGATGGTACAGCAGTTATTGGTCGTACTGGACAGGTACGGATAATACGAATTTGGGTTACAGCGGCCTTGGTGCCAGTGGCCGCCGATTGACAGACGGATGTTGGGACGGATGGAATTTTAATCTAAATATGTCATCCTACGCATTTAAAGAGATGATTGCCGCCGAACCGGATGGTTATACCAATGGGATTTTTCTTTTGGCAAACAAAGATGCCCACAGTACCATCAATCTGGTGGACAAAAAAGGAGTATTTGCATACAACATCTATCCCGAAGCGAACAACACCCTTTCGCTGAATACGAATACCCGTTATTCCACTATTTTTGGAAATAATATCTATTTTGTGTCCGGTAATACGGCAACCACCACCGGAAGTCTTATCATCGCAGATGCTAAAAAACTGACACACAAAGGCGTAATCGACAATATTGACGGAAGGGCTTTTACCGGCATTTCCGCACAAAAGGGCTATGTAAGTACTGCCAACGGAATTTATGCAGTGGATATTGAAAATTACACCTTGGGCGAATGGGTGTCCGGAACCAACACCGGAGAAACCGGAGTAATGATTCATTCCGGGAAACAGGTCTTTGCCGTACAAAAAACAACCGGCATATTAGTGATTGATACACAAACAAATAGTGTAGTCAAAACCATTGCCGGCAATTTCTCGTCCATCGCGCAGAGCAAAGACGGTTCGGTTTGGGGCGCCGCCGAAACGAAATTGGTGAGAATCAATCCCGAAACATTGGTTACGGAAGAAATCATCCTCCCTGTCAATGCACAAATAGGAATGGATTGGGAGCATTGGAATGCCGGTTCGTTTTTTGCCGATGCCAAAGAAAATGTGTTGTATTGGGTAAATTCGGCTTACACTGCCAATCCGACAAGTGTCTATCGCTATGAAATAGGGAATGCTTCTTCGCTTGACTGTCCGTTTTATTCGCTTCCAAGGGATAAAAATACCCGTTTTTCAGGAGCGGCTGTTCGCAAAGAGTATAAAACCAATCAATTAGTTATTACCGCCGAACAAACAACCGGAGCGACAAAAGAAAACCGTATTTACAGGATAGATGCAGAAACGGCTGATTTATTGAATACCTGCAAACCGGACCGGTATTGGGGCGAAACTTCATTGATTGCATTTCCCGATAATGCAGCCGTTTTCGGTGGCATTGCATCGACCTACACTTTTCCGTTGAATAGCGACCCGTTGGTAATTCCTGTCGCCGGTATGGCAACGGATAAAGATGATTTGGATTACAACATCCGTTTGTCGGTGACATCGGATAGCCCGCAACTTGTAACTGCCGGTTTGGAGGAGGATAATTTGACTATTACACCCTTGCCGGAACAAAGCGGCGATGCCAAAGTTACATTAACGGCTCTTTCCAATGGCAAAACAAGCAAAAAAGATATCGGCATTAGCATTACAAGAGCATTGGAAGGCATTGCCTTTGAACACCCGGAATTGACTTTGAAAACCGGAAGTACGGATACGCTGAAAGTGGTATTTACTCCGTCCAATGCAAGCAATAAGACGGTAACCTGGAGTTATTCCAATTATAGCGCGGCATACGTCAGCAACGGCGTTGTGACGGCGCGAGGAGCCGGACAATCGACTATAACCGCTCGCTCGCAAGAGGGCAATTTTACAGCAGAGTGTGTAGTTACAGTGGTCAATGAGCCGTTGACAGCCATTGCACTCAACAAAACGCAAACAACCGTCTATGTCAATCAAAGAGATACTTTATTAGTGGATTATACGCCGTCGGATGCCAGTGTCAAAACAATGACCTGGACATCCTCCAACACCGCGATTGTGACCGTTTCCAACTCTTCCAACCGGGGTATTTTATTGGGGAGAGCAGCAGGAACAGCCACCATCACCGGGAAATCAACTGACGGCGGATTCATCGTGGAATGTGCCGTTACAGTGGCTTTTAATCCGGCTACCAAACTCACGTTAAACACCAATTTAGTAGAATTGAATGTGCCGGCTTATGCTACTTTGACCGGAACATTCTCTCCTGCCAATGCAAGCAACCAAACAATCAACTGGATTTCCTCCGATCCCACTATTGCGACAGTCAATACAGCCGGACGAGTTACCGCTGTGGCGGCAGGAGAAACACAAATCATTGCGCAATCGGCCGATAATAGTGCGTTGGTGGCTGTGGCAACCGTCAAAGTGAGCGTAATTCCTGTTACCGGATTGACATTCACCGATACGGTCAAAACTGTTGCTGTAGCGCAAAGAAGCTATACAATACCCAGGACGATTACGCCTGCTGATGCCGGCAATAAAAATATCAATTGGACTTCTTCCGATGAAGAGTTGGCGACTGTGAACACTGCCGGTACGGTTACTTTGAAGAAACCGGGTATTGTAACGATAACAGGAATCACACAGGATGGCGGTTTTGCTACTCAGTGTAAGTTGAATATATTGGATTCTATTCATGTAACAGGCATCACATTGACTGAAAAAGAAGCGTGGCTGAAAGTTGGAGGAACAAAATACCTGCCTAATGCCATCACACCTTCGGACGCCACCCTCAAAACCTATTCATTTGCATTTGAAAATCCGGATATTGTAGGTCTGTCAAGTCCGACCTCTACCTACATTAAAGCCTTGGCTTTGGGCGATTGCAAAGTAACGCTTACTACTAATGATGGAGGTTTTTCGGATACATGCTTGGTTCATGTGGTTCCGAATGTTGAACAATTAATTCTTTCCGCCGAAGAAAAAGAACTGATTGTTGGGGAAACATTCCCGCTTACAGCCTCTGTGCTTCCTGCTGCTGCACGACAGACCGTTAATTGGGACAGCTCGGATAAAACGGTAGCTACGGTGGATGCAAACGGCGTGGTAAGCGCTTCCAAAGCAGGTACAACGCTGATTATTGCCACCAGCGCAGACAATGCCAATCAGAAAGATACTTGCCAAATAACCGTCACAAATCAAATTTCAACGGCTATTTTACTAAACGCTACACAAAAAAACCTGTGGGTGAATGATCATTGGCAAGTAAACGCAACGGTGCTGCCGGCTAATACGACCAATCAACGCATTGCCTGGACATCATCGGATTATTCGGTGGCAGATGTCAACAGTCAGGGGTATATTACTGCTTCCCAGCCCGGAACAGCCATCATTACGGTAGTAAGCAAAGATGGCGGAGCCACACAATCCTGCGAAATAACCGTCAAAGAAATTGACTATACGGCCGGGGTATTTTTTGTAAACGAAGATTGGTTCGGGCGCCAAAACAGTTCGCTCAATTTCCTTTCCGCCGATGGAAACTGGGTATATAATGCGTATAGCAAAGAAAATCCCGGAAAAGAATTAGGTTGTACCTCGTCTTACGGAACGATTTACGGCGATAAATTTTATTTGGTTTCCAAACAGGCGAAAGACCCCGGGGCAACTGTCACCGGTAATCGCTTGGCTGTTTGCGATGCAACGACCTTGCAGTCTTTGAAAGAATTTGAAACAATCGGGCAAGATGCGAACGGAAATTCCATTGCCGACGGACGTTCTTTCCTGGGTGTGGACGAACAGAAAGGCTATATCGGTTCCAGCAACGGTATATGGCTCTATGATATGGAGAATATGCAAATCGAAGGACAAGTGCAAAATTCCGGAGGCGCTAATCCAACTGATTTATATTCCGGACAAATCGGGAATATGTTGCGGGCAGGCGAACGTGTATTTGCCGTTCATCAAAACAGGGGATTGATGGTCATTGACGCTCAAGCCGATACGATTCAAACCGTTATTGCTGCGCCCTTAGACGGAACTTCGCAACGGGGCTTTGGTTCCATTGTTCAATCCAAAGATGGGAATCTTTGGTTAAGCATTGCCTCTGATGTCAACGGAAGCGGCGGAGCAGAAGATTATCTCTTAAAACTGAATCCACGGACATTGGATACCACTCGTGTAGTCCTTCCTGCCGGATATGCTGTGCCCAATTCCTGGTATGCCTGGACTCCGGACGGATTTTGTTCGAGTAAACAGGAAAATAAATTGTATTGGACAAACGTCGGCGGCTGGTTTGCTGCAACCAAGATTTACGGGTATGATATAACCAACGGACAGGTGGAAGAAATATACGACCTTGCCGGTTACGAAGATGGAAGCTGGGGTATCTACGGCGCCGGATTCCGGGTGGATCCGGTAACAGATAATCTGTATATTTCATTGTATCAGTCATTTGAAAGTAGTAATTACCGCACCATCCAATTAAATCCTCACACGAAAGCAGTGGATACTTATTTGATGGATAATCATTACTGGTTTCCCACCCTGCCGGTATTTCCCGATAATTTTGCTCCGGTAGTGGCCGATCTGAACGATGCCGCTTCAACCGGATTGACTCCGTTTACCGTTTCATTAGAAGGGCTTGCCACCGATGCGGACAATTTGGATGCAGCTATTGTCCAATCAATCGTAGCCATTTCCGATGAAGATGTGTTGTCGGCAAAAATTGTAAACGATGAACTGGAAATCACACCGCTTCAATCGGGAACGAGTACCCTTACGATTCGTTTCAATTCGAATGGAAAAACGGTGGATAAGGACATGACTGTCAGTATTTCAGGAACCGGTATAAAAGAAATTGTTCCGGAAAGAATAGCCGTATATCCCAATCCGTTTGCCGAATTTATCAACGTAGATACAGCGAAAGACGGCAAAGTGGTTATTTACGACCAGACTGGTAAAGCAGTATTATCCGCAACTGTAAAAGCAGGCAATAACCGGATAAATACCTCGGCATTATCTAAAGGCGTTTACATCCTGAAACAAGGTTTGAGTACAGTGAAAATTATAAAATAAGAATTTTATTTTTAGTTACATACTAAACAATTAGAGCCTCATAGCAAAAAACTATGAGGTTTTTTTTGTCGCAGTTGCCCATTGTGGATACTCTTGCATACAAAATTTTGTTTTTCAGTGGATTGAAAAATAAAAATCACTATCTTTGCAGCATGAAAGTTTTATTTATAGGAGGCACAGGTACAATCAGTACGGCCATTTCCAAATTATTACTCACGCAAGGTCATGACTTATACCTTTTAAATAGAGGTATCAGAAATGACGTTTTGCCCGAAGGCGCTCATTCGTTGGTTGCCGATATAAATGATGAAACGAAAGTGGCGGAGCTAATCAAAGGTCTGGATTTTGATTGTGTAGCCGATTTTATCGCATTTGTTCCGGAACATTTGCAACGGGACTATCGTTTATTCAAAGACAAAACGAAACAATTTATCTTTATCAGTTCGGCGTCCGCCTATCAAAAGCCGCTTTCCGATTACCGGGTGACAGAAGCTACGCCGTTGGCGAATCCGTATTGGCAATATTCACGGGATAAAATTGCCTGTGAAGATTACCTGATGAAGCTGTACCGGGAAGAAGGATTTCCGGTGACGATTGTTCGGCCCAGTTACACTTACGATGAACGTTCTGTGCCGCTGGGAGTACATGGGAAAAACGGCAGTTGGCAGGTTTTGAAACGAATGCTGGCCGGCAAACCGGTGATTATTCATGGCGATGGAACCGCCCTTTGGACAATGACTCACAACAGTGATTTTGCCAAGGGATTTGCCGGATTGATTGGCAATATCCACGCTTTGGGAGAAGCCGTTCAAATCACTTCGGATGAAACACTTACGTGGAACCAGATTTACCAGTGCATCGCACGCGCCTTAGACGTTCCGTTGAAAGCGGTACATGTGTCTTCCGAATTTCTGGCCGCCGCCGGCCCGTATGATTTTGTCGGAGGATTGTTGGGCGACAAAGCCGAATCCGTTGTATTCGATAACAGCAAATTGAAAAGATTGGCGCCGGATTTTGTAGCCACCAAACGGTTTGACCAAGGAATAAAAGAAACTGTGGAGTATGTGCTGGCCCATCCCGAATTGCAGCATCCGGATGAAGAATTTGACCAATGGTGCGACCTTATACTAATGAAAATAATGAAAATAATGAAAGAAATGAAGGAAATAAAGGAAATAAAATTATGATAACAGAAATGCGTTACAATACGCAGGAAAAGCGATTGGCTTTGCCTGAATACGGGAGAAACATGCAAAACATGGTAGATTACTGTGTTTCCCTGCCCAACCGGGAGGACAGAACCAGATGTGCCGATACGATTATTGATATTATGGGAAATATGTTTCCGCATTTACGCGATGTGAACGATTTCAAACATATTCTTTGGGATCATCTGGCAATCATGGCAAACTTTGCTTTGGATATTGATTATCCGTATGAAGTGGTAAAAAAAGAAGATTTGTATATTCATCCGGAAAAACTGCCCTATTCCAAAGGCCGTATTGTTTACAAACATTATGGTAAAAATCTGGAAAACATGATTCGCAAGGCGACCGAATACAAAGACGGGGAACACAAAGAAGTCCTGATCGGGTTGCTGGCCAATCACATGAAAAAATCGTTCCTGACCTGGAATAAGGAAGTCGTGGACGACCAGAAGATTTTCAAGGATTTGGAACTTTTGTCCAAAGGACATTTTGTGCTGGACGAAGACACTCACAAACTAACCGAATCCAAAGATATTCTATCCCAAAAAAATAAAAATTTAGCGCGCAGACAAAACAAATAGAACGATTCGTTCTTTTATATTCCGAGTTGAATGGTCAGCGTAAATTGTTTCGGCGTGGGAGAAGAAACCCCGCCGGAATTTATATAGTAGGGATCTTGTCC
>JAISKT010000272.1 GCA_031261295.1 Candidatus Symbiothrix sp.
TTTATTTCGAAAATGTTAGCTTTTGTTAAAAATTTTGCTCCCTTTGAAATTAGATTTTGGTCGGATTAAAATCTGATTTCAAAGGCTATGAAATGTTATTTCAAAGGGAGCAAAATGTAATTTTGATGGAAGTAAAAAATATCTTGAGAATCTTTGTAATCTTATTAAAATCAAGGCTCAGACTGAATCATCTCCCTGTATCGCATTGGTGTCATTCCTTTTGATTGTTTGAACAATTTGTTAAAATGGCAAATGGTATTGAATCCGCAACTGTAGGCGATTCCGGATATGGAGTCGTCTGTTTCGCGTAGCATCTGTACGGATGCTTCTATCCGCATTTTGTTCATATAAGCAAACAGCGTTTGTGAGGTATGTTTCTTGAAAAACCGGCACAAGGCTTCTTCCGACAAACCTATTTGCGATGCAATATCTGATAATTGTATATTTTTCGTGTAATTTTCTTTCAGAAAGTCCTGTATCTTACAGAGCCGTTTTTCAGATATAGTAAGCGGTTTTGGTATTGCCGTTTCTGTGGAAGGCAATAAATCCGCTATCTTTCTAAAGTAAAAGCACTTATTCTGAAATTCCTCAACCGGCATGGATGCTTTCAGTTGGAGAATAGCGGTTTCCAATGCCTCTTGAGAAAAAGGGGCATTTTCTGCTGGTGCGGGAATCCGACTAAAAAACGTGCAAAATCCCTCCAGTAAGATATTTGGCTCTTGCCGGTTCAAAGGTTGTTAAAGTTTTGGGTTAAATAGCGAGCTACACGCTAAACATTATTTGATAGTGCAAACAGCTACCTCATTTAGAATTTTTAATTCTCAATTCTACATTGTTATTTCAAATCCCCACGCATGTTCGCACGGTCGATTTTCGGGCGATTGCAGAACGTCCGGAATTTCTACTTTGATGCCGGTATCCGACTGCGACCATTTCAACGCTTTTTTATAGCCCAATAGATAGATTTTGCTCCCCTTTTTAGGCGTTACGGCCGGAATTACAATTTCTTTTCCGGGCCATTGTTCCACAAACGCGAATACTTTTTTGTGGTCTTTGGTGCGGGTGAAATATACCTCATTTTCTTTCCACACTTCGCGGGCGCGGGTGGCATAAATGCCTGCGCCGTTTACTTTCAGCCATTTGCCGGTCTCTTCCAATTGTCGGACAGCTTCCGGATGAAATACGCCTGTTTTATCGGGACCTGTTCCTACCATAAAACTGCCGCCTTTGGCTGCGCAATCAATGATATTATGGATAATCCACGGCGTGCCTTTGTAATGGCTCGCATCGGAATCGTACGACCATTTTGGGGTTAACGGATAGATGACCATCCACGGCATATTGGTATCTTCCTTATTTTGGGGGACTACCCGTTCGGGGGTGTAGTAATCCCCGTAATTATTGATTCCGCGGTTGCGGAGCATCACATCCGGTTGCAACTGTCGAATCATTTTAATGGTTTTTTTCATTTCCGCCCACCTGTCAAGGCTGATAATACCGTCAAAACATATCATGTCTATTTTTCCGTAATTGCTAACCAATTCTAACAATTGTTCCCGATGACGTTTCATCATGTGGTCAATTTCCTCGGGTGTCGGTTCGGGCATCGCAATTCTGGGAGGCCATTCTCCATACGTTCCATACAGTTCGGGATGGCTGAAATACTTTGGCGTTCCCAAAGGATGATTCTGGTGAGGACGGAAGTCGGCGTCGTACCAGTCGGGATGTGAATAGTAAAGGTCTATTTTGATATTGTTTTTGTGAGCGGCATCGCAAAGTTCTTTCACAATGTCCCGTTTGAAAGGCGTTTCTTCGATACTGTATGCCAAATCGCAAGGTTCAATCACGTTTGCCGTATCCAAAAAGTTCATCCGCCGTGCGACCCTTGTTTTGGTATGCCACATCGAAAAGCCATCGTGATGTTTGGTTGTGAAAGCCATACATTCGATGCCCGACCGCTTGAATAAATCCATCCACCCCTGTGCATTAAATTCCGTGGGATTGAATATCTTGTACTCATTCTGGTATTCCTGCCTTTTGTCGTTCGGCAAGCTGAGAAAACCCTGAGATTCTCTCAACTCATCAATAACATACACTCCCCAATGTATGCGAATACTGAATTTAATGTCTCTGAATGCCTCATGCGCCGCTTCCGAAGCATGCAGATAATCCGAGTCGGGTATTGCTTCTATCTTTGCCGACCGTCTGTATTCATGGTGATTTTCGGGTAACGGGATACCTCGCGCACGGTCTTTCTTGACTTTTTCCTCCCATGTTTCCTGCGGATGGTGTTTCTGACAAAAAGCGCCGGTAAAAGGATAAATAACTATTATTGCGAATAAAAGCAATGCGTTAATAAATTTTATTTTGTTCATTTTACTGTTTTTATTAAAGATTATTCAATGCTTTATTGATGTTTTCCCGACCCCACTTCGATTGTTTTCTCTTTGCCGTATTTTGCGGGTAAAACTACGGTTGCCGTCGTATTGAAGGGAATTTCTACTTCCAGCGTAAAAATGCTGTTTTCAATTTTCCAAGCCGCAGCTATCTTGCCACGGATGGAGTTATAAGAGCCTTTCGCCCAAGTCAGCGAGCCACCCGGACGGGGATGAATGGTGAAATGCTCGTAGCCCGGATGTTCAATGTCGGGATTAATACCGAGTATATAACGGTACATCCATTCGCCGACTGAACCGATGGAATAATGGTCGAAAGAGTTCATTCCCGAAGAATGAATACCGCGCCCTTTCACGTAAGCGTCCCAGCGTTCCCAGACGGTGGTAGCGCCCTGATTGACGGAATAAATCCAGGAAGGAAACCGTTCCGATTCGAGAAACTTATAGGCGATGTCGATACGACCGCGACGGACAAGTTCTTTCATCATCATGGGCGTAGTGTATATTCCTGTTGATATGCGGTAATCGTACTCTTCGATGCATTTCAACAGATTTTCGAAGGCGGCGGCACGTAAATTTTCGGGCAAAAGGTC
>JAISKT010000350.1 GCA_031261295.1 Candidatus Symbiothrix sp.
GCTGTAAGAATGGTGATAGACTCTATCAACCAAACCAATACAATATATCCAGGGACCAATTTAATGATGAGGTTCAAAATCGCGACAATCTAATGTGTGCCAAGTCTGGAGTTCTGAAATTAAGCGTAATCCGGTAATTTCCTGCACCCAAATCCGGTTTGTTCAGCGTCCAGTTCGTGACAGCATCGTCGCCAGCCGATGCAAATCCATTGGGCGATTCATTACCCGTATCCGGTCTGAAGTTGAGGCCTGTGCCGGTATTATACGCTTGATACCTGAACCAGTTAGCAACACACGCTCCTTCCCAAACATACACATACGGATTTGCTTCATCGAAAGGAAGCGCTATTGCGTATAAAGCGAAGTTGTTCGCTCCGTTGTTTACTCCCGGCCCATAGATATAAATCGGCTCTTTGCGAAAAGCGGTTTGTTGCCATTCGCCGAAGATTGTATCCAACGAGTTTTCGGGTATGAACAGCGAACGATATTCTGCAAACGCCATTTTCCTTTCCACATCGGGACATTTAGTCGTAGATTCATTCGGTAACACTTTTAGTAACGTGTTTTCTCCGGCATTTGTTGTATATCGCACCTCATTATACAACAAATTTTCCGGAACAGGTCCCCAAAAGATAGTTCCGACTGTCGCGGTAATATTTAAATGATCAACTACTCGACTTTTCAGATTATTTACGAAATCAGGATCAAGAACATTGCCGAATCCCGTAACTTCTAACGAATGTTGACCAAAAGCATCCGTTGTACGCACTGTAAAGGTATAGGAACCACTTTCCAAATTCTCTATTGAGATGGTATATACATCCAAATCTTTGGAAGGGCTAACCGGAAAAATCAGTGAATCCTGTTTATTGTTCCAATAAATATCAATGGTTTTGACATTGGGCGCATTTTTCAATATGCATATCAATGTCATTCGCTCTACCCCCGTCCAAAACTGTAAATAAACAGGCTTAGGCGCATAAATAATCTCGCCGTCTTGTATATATTTTTTATGGACATCCATAAAATCATCACAAGCTGCCATGCCGAATATTATCAGCACAAACATTAAAAAATTGCTTATATTCTTCATAATTTATTTCTTTTAAATTAATACTCGATTCATTATTCATCCCCGCCATAAGTGGTAATCTCCTGCGGATGCCAATAATTGCTCGCATCACCAGGCCAATTTCCCCAAACGGAGAGACACTTGAAGCGTAAATAACGTTGCGGTGATAAAACCATTGAAAATGCAAATTCATGCCCGTTTTGTGCAGCAATTATATCTTCATCGGTAACGGTTGTGCCTAAACCTGAAGGTTTAATGACGGCACAGTCCATAATTTTCTCCCATTGCGTCCAATTGCCAACCGGAGGCTGGGTTTCATCGCCGAGATATATATACACCTCCATAGTTTTTGCATTACCTGCTTTGAACCATCTGCCGTCATCGCCCCGCTGATAATTTATAAAACGGCTTAATTTGACTCTTTCGCCCAAATCAAGCGTGAAAGAAGCGCCCGTACTCATTGTTCCTGTGTAAGAATGGCCGTAAGTATCCAGATTATCATCAATGATGTACTCATTTCTACCTGTCCAATTCGAAAAAGTCACGTCTCCATCCAATATAAGCACTTTTTGAATGAGTTTGTCCAATTTTCTCTCTACCAAAGGGGTCAGTTGATCGCCCGGTGGATAAATCGGTTGACTTTCATTACCGAAATTATCGCTTATAATTACGGCAAACTTTTGAGGCACAGGTTCATATCCGCGAAAAGTATAATCATAAGTTATCAGATTGGAAGATAAAACCCTTACCGTTTGCATATCTCCTTTTTTATCTTGCGATAAAAGTTCAAAGGTTAAAGGCGCTCTTTCTTCATTCTCCCAACTAATAGTGGCTCCGCCAAAATTCGGTACTATACTGACCGATCTTGCCGTTTTTATTAAAGCGGATTCCAATGGCTGGATTTTCACGCTTACAGCATCGGAATATTCCTGCGCCCTGTTGATGGAATAGAGCAATACTTCGTGCTCATTTTCGTCATTATACCCCTCTATCAACAACTGATTATCGTAGAAGGAAGCATCGGCTTCTCTTTTTTTTCCGTTGGTAGTCGTATAAACCGCCTTTACTGCCAAAATATCCTTGTTTTCGGGAATCTGATAGGAAATAATGGCTCCCCCCGCAATATTTTCCACCTCCACCGCAGTGACGACTTGAGGTTTCCCCTCACTCGGAGTAATCGGGTCTAATGTTTTTTCCTCACAGGAAAACAACAGCAACAGACCGGCAATATAATAAATTGTTTTCATATATTTCTTTTTTTATTTATTAATTTTAATTTGACCTCTCCCCAACCCCTCTCCACAAGAGAGGGGAACGCTCTCCCCTCCCTTGTGGGGAGGGGCCGGGGGAGGGGTGAGACTTACCATCCCGGATTTTGTATCAAATTCGGATTTCTGATCAAATCGCTTTCCGGAATAGGCGCCAAATAATCACGTGACACAAACCGCTGTTTATAAATAGAATTGACAGAATAATAGGTATCGGCTGTTGTTCCGATCACCGTCCAACCTTGAAGTTGACGATTCTGGTCGCGGATAGCGGTTTTCCACCGGTGGCTGTCCCAATAATACGCTCCTTCACAGGCAAGTTCAATTCTCCGTTCACGTTGGATGATTTCACGCATCCCTGCTTTGGTGGACGGTTTATTGGAAGAGGAAGAATACTTACTCCAACTATCTACTACACCTTCCAGACCGGCGCGTTCTCTTACGTCATCAATGTATTTATATACTTCCGCATCGGGTGCGGCCTTCGATTCGTTGAGCGCTTCTGCCGTCAGCAACAACAAATCGCTGAACCGCATCAGTGGATTTCCATAAACCGCTCCATATAATCTGTTTTCATCAATGAATGAAGTGGAAAAATTAACCATTTTTTTAGGCCAATAACCGGTGGCGTTATAATTACCTTGGGTCATTTGCGAAGAAACTTCTCCCCAACGATTTTTGGGATATAAAGTTTGCGAATCATCTAAAGGACTATTTTCGTGATGATTACCATACCATTTACCCCGGTCGAATCCCAATGTGGAATAGAATCTCGGTTCACGGTCGAAATTCATGGTCGCTGTTTGTTCGCCCTGTTGAATGAGGTATTTATGTTCCTCATCGCCGGTACGTATCTCAAAGCGATTTTGATACTGTCCGCTTGTTTGCCATTCTTTATCTTCTTCAATAGGCACGCCATTGCTGGAATAAAACAACTCCACTGTTGAAAAAGGCACGCTCAATATTCCGCTTGGAAACGCCAAGGCATTTGTCATCCTCGCCATGGCAGCATATTGCATGCTTTCATTTACCGTAGAAGATGTATTGCTCCAAATCAGTTCGGATGTCCACCGTTCGGAATAACTTCCCCTGAGCGTATTGATTCTCTTCGTTATGGGCGAAACAGGCTGAGCCACTCTTGCTGTATAATCTTCCGGTTGAAACAAACGAATACCATCTTCAGCACAGATATTTACTGCGGCAATACAAGCCTCTGCCGCTTCTTGCCACCGTGTTTCATCGTAAGTCTGATTGAAGAAAGGTTCGCCATTGTGATCAAGGAAGTAATTATAATCCGTATTCCCATTGAAAAAAGGACTTGCCCAATACGACAAGGCTTTTGCTTTCAGGGTATAAGCCGCTGCACGCACCAAACGTCCTAATTCTGTTGATTGATTGATTATGGTATGCGGCAAACCGTCGGACTCAATCACTTCATCCAATAATTGAACAACATACGCGAAACAATCGTCGATTTTTTCTCTGTACACTCTCACCCCCATTGAAGATTCGCTCACCGAGATATTTTCGCGTAGCGGACAAATCGGACCGTAAAAACAAATCAGGTAAAAATGCATATAGGCTTTGAGCGTTTTTACTTCCGCTACCATCCGTTTTTTTTCGTAGTCGTTCAAATCTTTTACCGAATTGATATTCTCCAGAAAAGTGTTACAATCCCGGATGCCGGCATGAAGTGAACGAGCGCCTCCTTCTGCATTACTTCCCCAAAAACTATATACCGATTTATTAGCCATACGCAAGCCCAAGAGTATCAACATTCCATTCTCTGCCTGATGTTCCTTGTTCAAAATCATTTCTCCCGCTCCCAAGAGACTCGGTTCAACGTTGTATCCTGTTCTTGGGATACTCCAGTAACAAGTCGCCAAATATTTTTCTGTGGTATAGCGGTCGCTGAACGCATTGTCGAATGTGGGTACCTGGTCAGGAACAATATCCAGATAATCACACGAATACATCATTACGACCGTCATAATGCAAATTATATGTTTTATAATTGATTTCATGCGAAAAGACCTGTCATTGCGGTCTTGACCCGCAATCCCCTTGTTTATTAAATATATCTGTTTCATATTCTTTTAATTGATTAAAATCCAACATTTATTCCAACATTAATTACCCGTTGCAAAGGGTATCCCAAACCATTACCGGCCATTTCCGCATCCCATAATTTGAATCTGCTCCAACCCAACAAATTCGTACCACTCGCATAAATGCGAAAATTACTTAGACGGCATTTATGGAGAAAACTTTTCGGCAAGGTATAACCGATTTCCACCG
>JAISKT010000353.1 GCA_031261295.1 Candidatus Symbiothrix sp.
CATTTTTTCTCTATCCGGTAGTCTTCTATCTCGCTTAAATAATCATATATAGATGCCATTCGACAAAAGTAAGCATTTTGACCGGAAATATAAGAAAATTTCGTGCGTTTACCCTGATAAATTACTGAATTTCATAAATAAATGAATTTTTTTTTCTATTTTTGCAAAAACATCCCCTTTTTGTTTGAAATAACACATAAAACGAAGTTGTCGGACGCGGAACTCTTGCAACGATACAAGGATTCCGGCAATACCGAATATTTTGGAGAATTATACAACCGTTATATTCCCCTCTTATATGGTGTTTGTCTAAAATATCTGCGTAATACGGATAAAGCGCAAGATGCTGTCATGCAATTGTTTGAAAATCTGCTTCCGAAAATGGCCCGGCAGGATATTGTCGAATTCCGGACCTGGATTTACAGCGTAGTGAAAAATCACTGTCTTCAACTGTTGCGGAAAGATAGCCATGAAATAATCATTGATTCCACTATGGATATTATGGAATCCGACGAAATTTTGCATCTATTGAATGAGGAAGAAAATGACGGGGAACGGAAAGAAGCGTTAAGACAATGTTTGAAAAAACTTCCGGTGCAACAACGCATCGCCATTATCCGTTTTTTTATGGAAGAAATGTCATATATGGATATTGTGGGTAGCACGGGATATAATTTGAATCAGGTGAAAAGCTATATCCAGAACGGTAAACGGAATTTGAAAATTTGTATCGAAAAAAACAGTTTATGAATTTAGCGCTTTACATACAAGGCATACGGAAAGGAAGAGAAATCAATCGCCTCGAGCGGAAAGCGATGGAAGATCCTTTTTTGGCGGACGCATTGGAAGGCTATAACGAAATAAAGGGAAATCATTTGGAGCAAATAACCGAATTGCAAAAACAAATCTCCCAAAAAACTTCTACGGGCAACAATCCTTTCCGCCATTGGAGTATTGCTGCAAGTTTTCTTATCCTGATTGGCCTGGGCGCTTATTTCGGTCTGAATCGGTTTCATTCTCCTGCCGGCAATCAATTGGCAGAGCAAGTAGAAATGTCCCTGCCGGAAGAAATTAAAATAATAGAAAAAGATTCCGGTGAAGTACCAGCAGCTACGTTGATAGCCCAAAACCGGCCGGCGCCGGAACCCACAGCCCAATACAAAATGATGGAAACAGTCGTAGCAGACGAAGGATTAGCGGATGAAGTGGTGGTGATGGAACTGGCGGATCAAAAATCGCTTGTGGAGAACGTTGCCTCCATCACGGTAGATAATATGAATCTGCCGGTGGATACCAATCAAACCCAATTTGTTGTGTCGGAGAGAAACAAGGACGAACAAGGAGAAGTAGCCAAAATAGCTCCGGAGACACCCAAAAAACAATCGTCAGCAACGCCCAAGCCTGTTGCCGGAAGCAAAGAATATGAGCAATATTTGAAAAACAATCTGGTGGTTCCCGCCGACGAGAACGGCAAGGCTGTCAAAGGGAAAGTAGTCCTTACGTTTCAGGTAGATGAATCGGGGCGTCCTTACGGAATCAGTGTAGCCAAGTCCTTAAATCCGGATGCCGATGCCGAAGCCATCCGCCTGATAAAAAACGGCCCCGAATGGACGGCCGGAGACAAGGAAGTTAAATTGGAAGTCAAATTTTAAATAAAAATCATGAAAAAAAAATTGAGGAAAATTGTGAAAAAAAACGAAAAGCTGATCGATATTGTAGCTTTACCCTTTGTATGGTGGTCGGCAATCATCCTTAAATTATATAGAAAGAGTACGTATATTAAAGGATTTTCTTTTCCCCATTCAAAGAAAGCATTGTTGGATGTTGGCGTTTTCCCCATTATAGACCACTATTACGAACCGATGTTTCAACCCAAACATTTGTACAAACCGCTCTCCGAAGAAAGGAAATTACATGGAATAGATTGGAACGTAGATGAACAATTATCCATTTTGAAAGACTTTCATTTCCAGCAAGAACTGAATAATATTCCGGAAGATTACATAGATGATACGCAGTTTTATTTTAAAAACACAGTATTTGCAACCGGCGATTCGGAATATTGGTACAATATTATCCGACTAAAAAAACCGAAACGGATTATAGAAATTGGATCCGGGCAATCCACTAAAATGGCGCAATTAGCCATCCAAGCCAATCATAAAGCAGATACAGGCTATCAATGCAAACATATCTGTATTGAACCGTATGAATATGCCTGGCTTGAAAAAATAGGTGTTGAAGTGAAGCGTGAAAAAGTAGAAGATGTAAATCTTGATTTTTTCCGGCAATTAGAAGCGAATGACATTTTATTCATTGATTCCTCCCACATCATTCGCCCTCAAGGCGATGTTCTTTTTGAATATCTTGAACTATTGCCAACGCTGAAATCCGGTGTTATTGTTCATATTCATGATATTTTTTCCCCACGGAATTATTTAGATGAGTGGGTAATTGATAAAGTCCGGTTCTGGAACGAGCAATATTTATTGGAAGCATTTTTGAGTTTCAACTCATCATGGAAAATTATTGGCTCCTTGAATTACTTGCAACACAATTATTTTGATTTTTTAAGTGAAAAATGCCCAAAACTAACAAAGGAAAGGGAACCCGGTTCTTTTTATATTGTTAAAACATAACAAGGATGAAGTGCACCCGAAAGCAAGTCCCTCAGGGATCACATTTTATTAACCGTATGCACGGTACACGGTGCAAAGGTGCACGATAAATGCTTACGCCGGAGGCGTTGCATTATTGTAGTCATTCAATCAGCCATCCCACCCACAACCGCGGAGCGGTTGCTTGCTTTTAGTTCTTAGCTTTTAGTTTTTAGTTCAATTAGCTCTATAATAACGATTTGAGTAATTCCACGCATTGGTGTGTCCTCATTTTGGTTTTAATGCGGCGTCTTCTTTGTTTGATGGCGTAGGCGCCGACGATTCCCATGCATATCTTGATAATGGCATCGGGTAATTTTAGTTTGGAAAGGCAAAGGAATACAATATCTCCGTTGGTTAATATCGGGCAAGCCGTGCGCATTTTATGGATAGATTCT
>JAISKT010000054.1 GCA_031261295.1 Candidatus Symbiothrix sp.
GTCAAAACCAATTGTTGTGTGGCCACCACCCAAACGGCATCGAAGAAAGTAGCAGTAGTGGATTTAAATAATCCGCCGACCATATCCGGAGTTACGGTTACGCTTACCGGTGAGACTTGTTTTGACGTGGCCGAAACCGAATGTGCGGCTACTGCTGCAACCCTTGCACTACGTCTTCCACACAGGACTGACTTTTCAGCCGGACACGAAGAAGTTTATACTTTTACAGCAAGCGTTGCGGTAACGAATATTCAATTAATATATACCAACACCAATGGAACGGTGATTGCAAGTAGTAGCACATCGGTAAACGCGGACAATAAATCGGCCACACTGACGGCTAATTTTGCCACGGATTTAAATACAACCGCTGCCGGCAATGATGGAACCAATCCGTTAGCAGCCACAGTTACAGTTGTCTTTGATTATAACGGTAATACGTATTGGAAAAACTTGTCGATTGGCGTGAAAGACTGCTCGTGCTGCGAAGGAGTAGCCGGCACTGACGGCCGTTGCTACAAACGAAGCACAACCACAGCGTGTGGCACGGGCTGGGCCACGGTGACTTATGCCATACTGTCGTCAGCGGTGCCCGCAGCATGGTGGAACACTCTATACGGCACGCAAAATGTAACACGTGTCTTCTCATACAGCCGACAACAATGCCACCCGGCCGTAGAAATCTGGAGAAGAACCACCGTTTACGAAAGATTCTACACGGATAACAACGCGTGGAGCAGGCAGACTACTACGTACGTTTATGATGATTGCGGCGACCCCCCTTCATACGGCACACAGTGGCCGGACAATGGCCAGGCTTGTGTACAGGACTGATAAAACCGCCTATTCTGGCATGGATAGTTCTACCTTAGAAGATATTAAGCATAAATCCCTATGCCCATACACTAATAGGCTTGAGCATCCACACCTTCTTCAAATAAAAAGAAGGTGACCCGAATCAGGGATTGAGAGTTTTACATACGGCTTTCAATCCCTGATTATTTTACCGGAAACCAATCGGTATCTACTCCGTTTCTGTGTTTGCCCCTGAATTTCAGGAAGAAATTATTTTGCTTTTCTATAAATAATGGCTAAATATTAAATTGAGGAGCTAAACACTAATTTAGTGGAGTGTTTAATGCGGGAAGACCGTAAGGTCTTCTATTTGGATAACCCCGGCGCAAGCGGAGCGCAGCCCGGGGTAGCACAATACATCCACATCCTTCCGGGTGCTGGTCTGTGAGTTCATCTGTGGATTGCTTCGCTACGCTCGCAATGACGAACTAAAAACTAAAAGTTACGCAAAGCGCGGTAACAGGCGTCAGCCAACTTTTAGTTTTTAGTTCTTAGTTTTTAGTTCCTTGATTATTGTTTGATGAACTTGGCGGTAGCGCCCTTCACTTGAAGGATATAGATACCTGCATTCAAATGAGATACATCTAAATCGCCGTTGGATACCTGACTTATTACGGTCTTTCCTGCGATGTCCAATACCTTGACAGCTTCAGATTGAATGCCATTGATATGCAGGATGTCTTGAACCAAAGTCGGATAGATGCTGATAGCCTTTGCGTTTACCGCTTTGATGCCCACATCAGCCGGTTCGCCACAGATTACGAAGTCGGAGATCGTGAGGTCGGTGTTCGCTGCATTGCCGCCAAAGTCAAAGAGTATCTGAGTGATCTGAGTCAAATCACCCGGGCAAGGGATATTCAATCTTTGTAATACCTTTCCCGGAGCAGCCACTGTTTGTAAGGGGATATCCAGGAATGCGTTGTCGTTGTTATCAAAGAATTTCACATACAAAGGAATATTCGCTGTGGTGGAAACATTGAATTGGAGACTGTATGACTCGCCGGCAATCAAATCAACCGGATTATCGAGAATCGCACGGAATTGCGCTTGCCATTGAAACCAGGTGGCATCCCCCAAGTGAATATTGAGTGCATTGTTTTCTACGGCAAAAGTATAATTCGTACTTGAAGCCCATCCTTCTCCGGTAGCGTAGAATACTTCACCGGCCGACAATGTTTTGCCGTCCAATAAATTTGTTTTCTCGCATACAAATGGAGGTTCTTCTACGATAACATCCAAATCCACGCCGGTACCTACTTCATGAATGATAGGCAGACCGGTGTGATCGCCCGAAGTGATGTAGGCGTTTTCTACTACATAACCCGACCAGTCGCCGATAGGCAAGATGATATAACCCAAGTTCAGTTCCAAATATTGACCTTCTTCGTATCCGGGTACCTGATTGCCCGGTACGGTGATGTAGTAACGGCTCACACCGTCAGCGCCGATGGACGGCTTAAATTCTTCGCCGATATACGTTCCGTCAATGCTTATTTTTACAAAAGCATCTCCAATTTTATTGTTTGCATTCACAACGTCTCCCTGGATACGCAACTTGTTGCCGGTGCGGCTATCCAATTTGAACGAGATGCCTTGAGCAATGCCCTCATTGGTCGTCACAATATTCGGAAGACCTGCTTCGTAAGCCGTGATTTCCCAGATAGAGTAACCATAACCCGTGGCAGCGGTTATTCCATGTACCCGTATGAATTGTACTTCGACATCCGGATTGGCAAGCGTGCGATGAATACGGGTGTAAGGAGCCAGATTTCTATACTCAGCGATAGGGGTATATGCGCCATCTTCTGTAGCGGATACTTCAATATCGTAGTCTTTGGCATAAGCGCCTTCCCATTCGATTTCTACCATGCTTAACTTGTGTAAACCACCCAAATCAACAGTGATAGATTGTTCGCCAACGGTAGCCGGATCGCCGGTTATGGAAACCCAGCGGGTATCGCCGTTGCCATCGATAGCCAAAGAAGCGGGTTGAGTTACGGCTCCTGTTTCTGCATTCGTCAATTCGGTAGTCGCCGTAGCTGTCATATTCGCTTTTTTCAACTTGTTGTTGGTAACTACGGTCAGGTTGATTGTTCCTTGCAAGTCGGTACCGGTTACGGCAGCCGTCAAGGTAACCGATCCGCCTTCTTTTTCGGTGAACGTAATGGTTTTCGCTGCTTCATCAATGACACCTGAAGTAGTTGTGTAAGTCACTTCGGCATTATTCATCACTTTACCATATTGGTCGGTCACTACAGAAGTGAATGTCGCTTTTTCTTTCGCTACATAAATGCTGTTGGGCAGGGTGAAAGTCAGCGTAGCCGGTGCACGAGCGGCCTCTACGGTTATAGTCGCTGTACCGGATTTTGTGATGTCGCCGGCGGTAGCGGTAGCCGTAACGGTATATACGCCCGTTGCTTGCGCCACAAATAAACCGTTAGAAATAGAAGCGGTCGCGGCAGGTTCAACACTCCATGTGACTGTAGCATCTTCCACCGGAAGACTTGCGCCGTTCAACGGATAAGCGGTAAATTGAAATTCGTCGCCTACATAGGTAGTCTGACCGGTCGGAGAAACCGTAACGGCAGCCAATTCGTCTCCGGCAGCCGGGTCGTAATAACCGGTTCCATATACTTGAAATTCCCAGAAACTGTTTCCATACGGAATGGCTCTTTCGATGGCTTGGAATTTCACGAATTTGGCGGGCGTAGCCGTAAAAGCAAGATCATCCCAATCGGGTTTTGTGCCGCCGGTTTTATTGGTTTGAGTATAAACTGTTGTCCAACCTTCATCTCCGGCAGGGTCGGCCGGTAAAGTCAAAGCAACCTGTATTTTATATTGCTTGGAAAAAGCGCCTTCCCACATAATTTTAATGTCGTTGACCACATATTCTTTGCCCAGATTTACATACCACCATTCGGTATCGGTATGAGCGCTTTCCCAACGGCTGTCATCATTTCCATCGTTTCCGGCGGCAGCGGTACCGGAAGAAGCGACCGAAATTTTATTCAACGCCAGGTTTTCGGTTACGTCAAACGGAGGAGGCGTTCCGGTTGTTTGGAAATTAACGGTTTGAGGAGCGCTTTCATTGCCGTTGAAGTCAATCGCGGTAACGGTATAAGAATAATTTGTACCGCTTGTCAAGCCTGTGAGCGGAAAGTTATTCGTGAAAGCAATGGTTTCGTATCCTTCGCCATCGGTAATGTAATAAAATACATCATTGGCATCCTGCCCATCCAATTGGAGCACAACCGAATTGTCTTGCTTATCTGTAGCTGTCGCCGTTAAAACAGGAGCCGTTGCATCGCCTGCCACTGCACTGTTTTTCAGCGTAGCATCATACGTAAAACGGGCCGATTCCTTGAATCCATCAGAAGCTTGGAAAAAAGATATTTCCAACGGATTGTTTGGAAGTGCGCCGCCAAAACCATACGACTGTGTATCACCTACACGTTCAACCAGATTATTTTCAGTTACGTTATTAGCGCTTGACCAATATCTGAGTTGAGACGCCCAACCGGCATCTCCCAAGACGCCTCCGGTAATATTTGTCCAAGCATACGTTTTATTACCGAGGGTAACCATTTTATAATCTATGAAAAACCCGGCTATCGGATTTTCCGGTAGAGGATCTTTGTTGTACTGATCGTACAATGGCAAACCTGTTCCCTTCATCGAACCATGCGTAATAGCAAAGACTTCGTTCAGTCCGGACATTAGCATGAGTGTAATCAAAGCAAAAAGTAAATTTTTTGTTTTCATGATATTAAATTTAATTATAATTCTTAATTCTTATTTCAATACAAAGGAACTTTTAAGTCCTTCCGCGCTATTTGTTCCTACCCATAAATCAAAATCGCCCGGTTCGAGAATTTCCCGGTCTTTTTCGTTCCAAAATTTCAAGGCATCCGTAGTCAATGTAAATTCTACTGTTTTAGCTTCTCCCGGTTGTAAGGTGACTTTGTCAAACGCTTTCAATTCTTTTACCGGACGGGTAATCGAACCGACTAAATCGCGAATGTATAATTGCACCACTTCCGCTCCCGCCACCTTGCCGGTATTTTTTACTACACAGCTGACGGTTAACCGATCGTTTTTTGTCAGTTCCGTAGCGGAAAGTTTCAAATCGCTGTATTCAAAAGTGGTGTAAGACAATCCGTAACCAAAGGGAAACAAGGGATCTTTTCCGGCATCCATGTAGTAACTCGAACAGCCCAACGAAACTTGTCCGGCTTCCAAGGGAATATTTTCAACGGTTGGGAGGTTGTCTCCTGCGGGACGTCCGGTATTTTTATGATTGTAATAAATAGGCGTTTGTCCCACCATTTTAGGATACGTTACCGGCAATTTTCCCGAAGGAACGGCTTTTCCGAAAATCAAATCGGTAAGAGCAGGGCCGCCCATCGTTCCCGGATGGAAAGAAAAGAGATACGTATCTACTAAAGGCAGTTCTTTTCCTATCTCAATCGCTCTACCGGCCATGATTATCAACACAATCGGCTTGCCGGTTTTAGCTAATTCGGTCAACAGTTCTTTTTGCGCCCCCGGCAAGGAAATATCCGCGCGGCTGTGCGCTTCTCCCGAAAAAATGGATTCTTCGCCGGCAAAGAACAGGACTACATCACTTGCTCTGGCGGCTGCCACCGCTTGCGCAAATTGTTTTTTATCCAAATCGCGACTGAAATTCAGTCCCGGTGCATAATTGATTTTCAACTGCGAACCGTATTCCGCCCGGAGCGCCGCCAAAGGTGTAATCGTGTGTGTTTTGTCGCCATCAAATACCCAGGTGCCCATTTGGTCGTGCGGTGCATCCGCCAACGGACCGGTTACGGCAATGGATTTTATTTTATCGCTCAAAGGCAATACATTGTTTTCGTTTTTCAACAGGATGACGCTTTCGATCGCGGCTTCCTTGGCTTTTGCCAAATGATCTTCGGCATAAAACACCGATTCTTTGATTTCCACGTACGGATTTTCAAAAAGTCCCAATTGGAATTTCAATTTTAATATTCTCCGGACGGCGTTGTCAATATCCGCTTCTTTCACTTTCCCGTCTTTCACTAATTGCGCCAGGTAAGGAAGAAAAGCATGATTTTCCATATCCATATCCACGGTGGCCTTTACAGCCGCTTCCGCCGCTTCGGACAAATCTTTCACGTATCCGTGCGGAACCATTTCGCCTACGGAATTCCAGTCGCTGACTACCAAGCCGTTGTATCCCCAGTCGTTGCGGAGGATTTGTTTCACTAAATATTCATTGCCTGAACTCGGTATGCCGTTGATTTCGTTGAAGGAAACCATAAACGTGGCGACTCCTGCTTCTACCGCCGCTTTGAACGGAGGCAAATAGGTGTTCCGTAATTGTTCGGTCGAAATAATGCTTGCATTGTAATCGCGACCGCCTTCAGCCGCTCCGTAACCGGCAAAATGTTTGGCGCAGGCAGCTATGGATGTCGGATCGTTTAAGCTGTCGCCTTGAAAGCCTTTAATCATTGCCGCTCCTAAAACCGAAGTCAGATACGGATCTTCGCCCAAACTTTCCACGATACGCCCCCAGCGTTGGTCGCGAGAGATGTCAATCATCGGTGCAAATGTCCAGCGGATACCGACCGAAGCCGCTTCGACAGCCGCTACCCGTCCGCCGTTTTCCACTACTTGCGGATTCCACGAAGCCGCTTGTCCCAACGGAACCGGGAAAATGGTTTTGAATCCGTGAATCACGTCCCGGGAAAAAAGGATGGGAATGCCCAAGCGGGATCCTTCCACCGCCGCTTTTTGCAACGCGTTGACTGTTTCCGCATCCACTTCGTTCAAGATGGAACCGATGGCGCCGGCTTTGATCTGACCAGCCATATCCTCGTTGTAACCGTATCCGGAGATTTGATTCATTTGTCCGATCTTTTCTTCCAAAGTCATTTGAGACAGCAGGTCGTTGACTTTTTTATCCAAGGGATCGCTTGTTTGTTTATCGCAAGAAAGCAATAGCATTAAAAACAGGATTCCGAGAAAGGGATTAACGTTTTTCAGGGGATTGCGGGTCAAGCCCGCAATGACAGAGTATTTAGTCCTGTGTTTCATAAATTATTTTATAATTTTTTGAGAATAAAATTCGGCGCCATCCGATACGGCAATAATATACACTCCCGCCGGTAAAGAAGCGATATTCATTTGATTACTTCCTTGATTCCCCGTTTTGGACAACCGTTTTTGTCCGTTTAAAGAATAAACCGTCATGCTTAACGGAAACAGGGAAGAGGAATAAATTTCCAATTCATTTTTTGAAGCGGGAACAATGGAAAACGGTTCGCTTTTCACATTTTTAATCGCTGTTTCTTCTGATTTTTGATAGACGCGCACATAATCAATCAAAAATTCCTGGGGCCAGATACTTTCGTCCACCCCTTGAGCGCCACCCCAATCGCCGCCGACAGCAAAATTTAATATCACATAAAAATCCTGGTCGAAGGGCCATTGAGCGCTTCCGGCATAACCATTCGTATAGGTGTGAAAAAGTTCATCGTCTAAATACCATTTAATATAACCGGGTTCCCAATCAATGCGGATGGTGTGAAAATCGTCTGTTTTACCGGCAATGCTGGTATTGCTGCCATTGCCATTTCCACCGGATCCGGCTCCCCGGTGAACGGTTCCGTAAATTTTGTTGGCATCGTAACCGACAAATTCCATGATGTCTATTTCGCCGCTGTTGGGCCAACCGCCATACACGCTCCTGGTCGGCATCATCCAGATGGCGGGCCAGGTACCGCGCCCTTTCGGCAGTTTGAAACGCGCTTCCACCCGTCCGTATTTGAAATTGCGGAAGTTTTGCGTCCATAATTTACCGGAAGTATAGTTGTGATTGTTGTAGGTTTCTTTGATGGCTTTCAAAACCAAATTTCCGTCACGCGTAAAGATATTCTTTTCATTCCCGGTATAGTATTGTAATTCGTGATTGCCGAAACCGCCGCCGGAGATTTGCGGACTCCAGATGGTAGGATCGTAGGAATCGCTGTTGAATTCATCCGCCCAAACCAATTGGAAGGCGCCGGGAAGTTCGGGATCGCCTGTTTCCCCTGCATTGGGATCGGATTCAAAAATAATATCGTCTATATAAATTGTAATGTCTTGCGAAGGATTCTCCGCCTGGTCGGGCATGATAAAAAAATCGTCGTACTTGGTTCCGGCAGCGCCGCCCAAGTCAAAGATAATTTCCTGCCATTGTCCCGAAGGCGTATAGTTTTGGGAATTGGTATAAGAACCGGCATCGCCATTCTTTTCCAATTTGAAGGCTATTTTACCGTTGGTGGTTTTCAGTATTTTTACGTGGGCGTAACGGTATTGATTTTTCAATGCACCAAAAGCCAATTCCATTTTATTTCTTAAAATGATGCCCGCCCAGGTTTGCGTACCGGCTTTGCGTACCACTTTCATCACTTTGGCGCTGGAATTAACGGCATCTGCAGTCGGATTGTTTACAATTTCATAATCAACCCAACCTTGATCCACCGGCGACCAGCCTTGATCGCCGGACTCAAAATTATCAAGAACTATATTTTCCTGTGCGAAAGCCGGCAGCGTGAAGCAACCTAAAATGAATGCTAAAAAAATTCTGTTTCTCATGATAGCGTTTATTATTGTTTAATGAATTTACCGGTAGCGCCCTTCACTTGCAGGATATACACGCCGGCGGTCAGATTAGAAACGTCTATGATGCCGTTAGATACTTGACTGATAAGCGATTTTCCCGTAAGGTCCATTACCTTCACGGTTTCGGAAGATATGCCTTCAATATGCAAGAGGTCGCGTGTCAAAGTAGGATATACGGATAATCTTCCGGCAACGGGAGAGTCGATGCCGGTTGTTTGCGCCAGAGACCACCAGTTCAAGGCCAGTCCGCCTTTTTTGAAGCCGATGCGTATCTTCTGTTTGCCGGCCTGGAGATTTGCCGTACAAGATTGGGTATCCCAGACACCTACTCCTTTTTTCTCAAAGATCATGGAGGCAACGATCTGGTCGTTTACCGTAAGTTTTACTTCCGAATCATCGGGGTATTCTGCTGCTATACGGAAAGTTACTGTATATTCGCCGGCAGCGGGAACATCCACGTTATATTCGGCCCAATCGATCTGGTCGAACTCACTGATGTTGATATTGCCGTCTGTGTCTGTCGTTTTACTTAAGTTGATGCCTTTCATGCGGATGTAATGTTCCGCCTGGATGCGTTGTCCGGTAGCGTGGTAGTAGCTGTCATCGTAGGAAGACATATTTACAAACACTTCACCCAGGGCTTTTAATGTGCCGTTACCGGCTTCTTCTACCAGTTGCATGTACGGATGACCGCCACTCCAGCCCTTGTCTTTGAACCAGGCATAGCGGAAAATATCGGGGTCTGTTTCTAAATAATCCAGCGTCTCTACCATCATTTTCTTTTGAGAGCTGGCGGTAGTGTTATCGTCCCAGGCGCAAAATTCGGTGAGCCAGATAGGACGGTTGTATTTCTTAAATTTCTCTACATTCGACTTGATGGCCGAAGCGGCAGGCATATAGAAGTGTAAGGCGATATGATCTACCCGACAATCGGCGCAAGCGGCAAAAAACTCATCATACCACTTGATCGGGTCTTGATAAGGAGGATTGGGACTGTAGTTGAGCGCCGGGCCTACGGTGATGAGGCCAAACTCATCGGCAATTTCTTCTACGTCTTTCCAACGATTGGCAGCCGTAGTAGGCGACATATTGGATTGGTCTTTGAAGTTGGGTTCATTGAAGCCCAGGATGTATTTTACTTCGGGATGATTGGTAAGATAGGCGCGGATAGCCGTTTTATTGATGCCATTCCAAGCCATAGGCACATATTCCACTCCATACTGAGCGAAAGCCGCATCATTGCCTGAGCCCGAATGCCCCCAGTTATAGCCCCACGAAAGTCCGGGGGATAAGGCTTCTACTTCTTCCGTAGATAGTTTGTTGTAGCCTACACCTCTTTTGAAACTGCGTGTTTGCGCCTGTACAGTGCCAGCAAGAAATAATAAACTAAGGAGTAATGTAAATGTGCGATTCATTATGATTGATGTTGTTGTCCACGAATTACACGAATTAACACGAAAAAGAATAGCATTCGTACTAAATTCGTGATAATTTGTGTAATTCGTGGAAGATATTATTATTTAATGATAACTTTAGCCACAGCAGCGCCCGATTTGATGATATAAGCGCCTTTGCCCAATTCGTTTGTGCCGAAAACCGTTTCGGTTGATTCTTTTACTTTCACACCGGAGATGCTATACACTTCGACAGGAGCGGTAGCGTTCAATACTTCCACGATGTTTTTAGTAACCAATACATTTAGCTTAGAATTTGCATTCGGATTGTTGATACCCGTACCGGCGGGTTGATAGAAGAATACACCGTCAAGGCCGATATTAGCATTGCCACCACCACTAAGGACTACAAAATAGTTTCCAAAGAAGCCGCCTGCACGGTTAGACCAACCCAACTCTTTCAATTTAGATACGGGAACATCAACAATGCTCCAGCTACCATCTGTTTTGAAGTTCGGTGTGAGATTTTCTGCACCATCCATAGTACCAATACCCACAGAGAATGTAGCATTCGTGCCGCCGCCTTCTTCCGGTTTTGCCGGATCATTGCCTATGCCGCCGAATACTTGGATTTGATGCGCTCTGTTGGCTGTTGTAGATTTTACCGCCAAGTGGAAATGATAATCATCTGTAACAGTCGTATAATCAATACCGGTCGCGCCATTGGCTTTCACGTTACAGAAACCTATTCCCGACCAGTCCGGATTATTAACCGTCAATGAAAGATAACCGCCTATTTCACCGAAAGCGCCTTTTCCGGTTGCATCTACCGCTGCATACGTATTATCCCAAATATACAAAGGACGCGCTTCCTCCAAGGCTGTGGGGCGCAAATCCTGTACAATTTTCTCGTTGATACCATAGTCGTACTCTGTGTCTGCATCCAAGTAGATCACATGGTAATTAGAGCCTTCTAATGCCGGGTTGTCTTGCGCCTGCGCTACACTTCCCATACAGGTTGCTAATGCAACTACACACATTGATGTAAATAACTTCTTCATGATAAATAAATAATTAGAGAGTGAATAAAAATAGTTTATTGAATAGGCGCCCCATCATATCCGGGGTTCTGTTCCATTGGACTGTTCAAATCCCGTTCTTCCTGTGGAATCGGGAAGAGTTCATGCTTTCCTTTAACAAACTCCGCTATATGTTCGGCTATCTGAGGTTTAGTCGTTGCGCGGTAGTTGTTCATCACTTCCGCGGCAATGCCCCAACGTACCAGGTCGAACCAACGGTGACCTTCCATAGACAGTTCCACCCGGCGTTCGTGTTGAATCGCTTTGTATAAATCGGTCGCATTGTCTTGGTAGCCTTTATAATTAGGAAATGCAGGAAGTATCGCTTGTCCGGCACGGGCGCGGGCGCGTACTTGTTCCAAGTCTTGTTTCGCTTGGTTTAAGTCCGGAGCAGCCGCTTTTACACAAGCTTCTGCATGCAGCAAAAGTATGTCTGCATAACGAATGTCTTTGCGGTTGATAGCGCCGCGAGTCTCATGGGGTAGTGAAACCCAAGTTGTATCTTCTTTCATCATCGAATATTTGCGAGCCGTATAACGGTTGCCCAGATATACATTGATGTTCGTGGTATTGTCATCGCTGGGCGGTACCTGATCCAACGTAGGAGCATAGATAGCCGCATCCCGGCGAGGATCGCCAACTTCAAACTCATCATATAGTTCTTGTGTAGGGCGGTTAAAACCCCATCCTTGTGCGCTATTCGCCCAACGGGGACGTGTCATGACTACGGTAAGAGTGCCACGAGTAGCTCCCCAACCCGCCACTGTCGGCAAGTCTCCTCCCCAATCGCCGGTACCTTCATCGGAATATTGCGTTTCAAAGACCGATTCAATTCCATTTTCACCTTCGACTGTAAACTGCTCGCTGTAATTAGCGATCAAAGCGTATTGTCCGGAACTGATGATGGTGTCGCCTTGCAACTTCGCCTCATCGTATTGGTGGTTGTTCATGTAAGTCTTCATCAGTAATGCCCTTGCAGCTCCTTTGGTCGCTCGACCTAAGTCTTCGGTTTTGTATTTATTCTTTTCCGGTAAGTACTGTATGGCTTGCTTCAGGTCTTTGATGATGAAATCATATACTTCTTGAGCCGTAGCCCGTGGCTTCTTCCAGTCTGCTTGCACCTCAATCACTTCATCTGCAATAGGTACGCCGCCAAAAATACGCAATAACCGGAAGTGGTAGAAAGCGCGAAGAAACAAGGCTTCACCAATCACCCGGTTTTGCAGATTCGCTTCGCTGCCGTTGAAGATCGCCGGATCCATTTTCGATACATTCTCCATCGCTAAGTTGCAACGGAAAGCGCCTACGTATTGCGCCCGGTAGTAGCGCAATAAGACATCATTGTCGGTGCGGGTCTTGAAGTTTTCCAGGTCATAGACCAATTCCATATCTCCTAAATTTCCACCCCCTTTAAGGGCATCATCGGAACAAACATCTCCGATAAACCATTCCGGAAAGTAAGTGCCGCCATATTCCCATTGCAGGGGAACATAAGCCGCCGTTACGGAAGATACGGCATCTTCCGGATAGTTAAAAGCATCTATAATCAGGGTTTTTCCGGGTTTCTCAAAACTTAAATAGTCGTTGCAGGAAGCAAATAAGATGCCGAAGAAGGCTATTGTAAGAGCCATATTGCTCAGTTTTCTTGTTTTCATGTTGTTTGTCAAATTAAAAATTCATATTTAATCCAAAAAGCAGTGTACGGGCCTGAGGGAAATTACCCCAATCCCGTCCATTGTCACCTACTTCCGGGTCAAACCCTTTGTATTGGGTGAAAGTCAACAAATTGCTGCCTCCTACATAGAAACGTAAGCGTTCTATCCCTAATCTTTCGGTGAGCTGTTTGGGAATCGTATAGCCTAATTGAATATTCTTCAAGCGCAAGTAAGAAGCATCTTCCACGAAACGGGTAGAGGCGTCCTTGTTGTGCGGATTTCCAAAAGCGCTCGGATTCGGAATAGATCCATTGGAACCGGGCATGCCATTTATCCAGGAACTGTTCGGGTCGTTTGGATCTTCTTGTACGGCATAGAACACATTACGCATTTCCGTACTTAAGCCACCGGCTGTACCATCGGATTGCAATTTGTTTTGATTCAAATAATTATACACTTCATTGCCGGAGATACCTTGAAAGAACAATTGCAAGTCGAAGCCTTTGTAATTAACCGAAGCATTGAAGCCGTAGGTAATACTTGGGAAAGGATTACCGGAGTTCTTCCGGTCTAAATCAGTAATCCGACCATCATTATTGATGTCTTTGTAGCGGGCATCTCCCGGTTTTACATCGGGTTGGATAGGCTGTAGCAAACCTGTTTCCGGATTCAGCCATTGATGTGCATCAATAGCTGCCTGATTTTGGAATACGCCATCATATTGGAATACATAAATTGTATTCAAAGGCAAGTATTGATCACTTAGAATAATACCATCCCACAAAGGTTCGGCGCCATTTAGTTTCATCAATTTATTGTGAATAAAAGAGATATTTCCGGCTACACTATAAGCAAAATCCCCGATTTTATGAATGTGTTCTAAAGAGAACTCTACACCCTGGTTGCGCACGGTAGCCGCATTTCCCATTGGATTGAAACGATAACCGACATGACCGGGAGGTTGTATGTTCATCAGCATATCGTGGGTATCTCTACGAAACAAGTCGATATTCCCTATTAATAAGCTATTGAATAAGCCAAAATCAATACCCAAGTCGGTTTGTTCGGTAAATTCCCAATGTGTAAGTGGTGGAATACCGGTAGAAGACATTCCATTGGTAACCATGTTTGGATTCCCAAGAGGATAACCTACCATCCAAGTAGAACTACGAACGACTTCGGCTTCACTACTTGAACTTAAAGAGTTCACACTCCCGATGCGTCCCCAACCTAAACGTAATTTCAAAAAGTCAATCTTGTTTTCAAGCGGTGTAAAGAAGTCTTCTTCATTGATTTTCCAGGCAACAGCTGCAGAAGGGAAAATATCAAATTTGGCATTGGGCGGAAGTTTGCTGCTACCATCCCGACGGAAGTTGGATGTGAACAAGTATTTGTTGTCAAACACATAATGGATACGACCCAAGAGAGAAACCATGCGGGTTTTATCAACGCTATCGCTACCGCTACGGGTAGAATAGGGAGTACCGGAGTCGTTGTATCGTATTTCATCGGGTGTTTGTCCTACATACCAGTTTCTGGAATCGGTATTAATCAGTTCGCTACCACCGGCATTGATACGATAATAGTTATACTCTTCTGTGGTGGCTCCTGCCAAGATCGTGATAGCATGTTTGTTGGCGATGACGGTATTGTAAGTAGCTGTACCTTCGTAAGTCAGTTGGTTACTGCGTGTCATCCAAGCAGACACGCCATTTTTATCAATACTGCCGTAGGTGACATCGGATGAAGGAAGCAGAGGAGTATAAGTGCGTTCGATTCCATTCCACAGCTTCATGCTAATATCGCCTCTCAGCACCAAGCCTTTGACAGGCGTGATTTCCAGGAATACATCCCCGACCCAGTCTTCGTTGTTGTTGTAAGGGTCGGTATGATATACTTGATTATAAGGGTGGGTTACATTGCGGAAGAGCGAAGGGGTGGAATATCGTCCGCTCAAGTCCCGTTGTTGTTCAGGATTCCTATTCGGATAACCGCTGAGACTGCCTTCCGGGTAGATAACCGGATCCCAGGGAGCCATAGAGATTGCACTGGCAATAAGGGCCGTATTGCCGTTTCCCTGTACATTGCGATTGTGTGAGGTGGTGAAAGAGAGGTTTTCTCCTATGCGCAACCAATTCCGTACTTGGAAAGAAGTATTCAAGCGCAAAGTCAAGCGGTTGTACATGGAACCAATCAGGGTGCCTTCTTGATCGAAGTAATTAGCGCTAAACATATAATTGGTCTTCTCACTACCGCCGTCGGCAGAGAAATAGTAGTTCTGAATCATTGCATCTTTACGGAATATCTCATCCTGCCAATTGGTATCATATAAAGTATAGTCGATGCCGGGCGTTTTTACCGAACTATCTGTATTGTATTCAACGATACGAGGGTAGTAGGTGGAGTTGTTGGGCGTATAGTTGGAACGTATCCATTCGTTCAAACCAATCTTATCCAATTCGCCTTTGGTACGACCCAAGATAGCTATGGTATTTGCCATTTCATCCCGCTTCATGATGTCTAAACTTTTCCAGCGGTTTTGAGTACCTAAGTAAGATTCAAAAGTGAGGTTCGTTTTACCGGTGTTGCTCCCTTTTTTGGTGGTAATCAAAATCACTCCATTGGCGCCGCGTGCACCATAGATCGCTTGTGCCGAAGCATCTTTCAATACTTCTAAAGAAGCAATATCACTCGTGCTTAAGAAGTTGATATTATCGGTAATTAAGCCGTCCACTACATATACCGGAGCGCTGGCGTTGAGCGAACCTACACCACGAATCCGGATAGTAGCATCTGCTCCGGGTTGTCCGGAATTGGAATTGACCGTTACGCCCGCCATGCGGCCTTGCAAGGCCTGATCTAATTTGGCTACGGGGGCAGCTCTTAATTTATCTCCTGAAACGGAACCTACAGCTCCTGTCAAGTCACTTTTTTTGATGGAACCGTAACCTATCGCTACCACTTCGTCCAACATTCGGGAATCAACGCTCATCTCTATCGTCAAAACGGCATTATTTTTGATAACTACCGTTTGCGTTTTATAACCTATATACGAAAATTCAACGGATTTTCCTTGCGGAACACTCAGGGAAAAATGGCCGTCAATGTCTGTGACGGTTCCTTGCATAAGACCTTGTATGGAGACGGTTACACCCGGTAAAGGCAGGCCGTCTTCTGCGTCTGTTACTACACCCGATACTTCCCAATTCGTTTGAGCGCAAACCAGCTGTGTAAAAAGTGTAAGAAAAAATAGTGTTAATAACTTTTTCATGAGTATTAAAATAAAATAAAATTATTGTTACAAAAGTAATTTGTTCTTTGCTGTTTTCCATTATAAATTCATTCACAAAAATTCAATTGCAGCCTTTTAAAAACTCACACTTAACTCTACAATTTACTTTTTAAATATTTATTAATCAACTTATTAAAAATATCTATGCTGTACAACATATTTCACTGTTGGATTCAATGAAAAAAAAATACTAAAATTGAGGTAAAATTTGTTGCAATGAAAAGAATTATCCCTTTTTTACTATCGCTTCTTGTATCGGAATGTGTTTTTGCCATCTATCCTTCCGTACATAATTTTTCCCGGAAAGAATCCAATGCGGGAACACAAAACTGGGATATTATCCAACACCAAAATAACTGGATGTATTTTGCCAATAACAACGGTTTGCTCGAATGTGACGGTTATCATTGGAATACCTATCCGATTGCCAATTACACGAATGTCCGTTCCTTATATTATAGTGAAGCGGAAGATCGCATTTATGCCGGCGCTTTTAATGAATTCGGGTATTACGACCGGGACAACCGCGGTTTGTTGAAATACAATTCCTTAGTGAATCTGCTGGCTCCGGCCGATAGGAACTTCAATGAAATCTGGAGTATCCACCGGAGCAGCGAGGCGCTCTTTTTTCAAGGCGACCGGGAAGTATTCCGCATGAAAGGCGACCAAATCAAAAAACTGAATTTCCCGCACAAAATCGAAACTTCCGGAATGGTTCACGACATCCTGATTGTAGCTACGGTGGAAGATGGCGTATTGGCTTTGAATGGCGATTTGTTTATTCCCTTGCCCGGTGGCGAAGTTTTGAAAGAAAAGAAAGTGTGCGCCATTTTACCGGTCAACGAACAGGCTATTCTTTTTGTGACCGCACTGAATGGGATGTATCTGTATGACGGCAAAAACATAGCGCCTTACCGCACCGATATCGATCATTTCCTGTACGAAAACCAGGTTTTTTGTGCCGGAATCAGCGGTTCCAAACTGGCTCTGGGGACTGTACGCAACGGAGTGGTAGTAAAGGATTTGAATACGGATGAAACTATTTATGCCAATGTCAATTCGGGCCTTCAGAACAATACGGTATTGAGCATTGCTTTCGACAAGCAGGAAAACTTGTGGTTGGGATTGGACAAAGGCATTGATTATGTGATGATTCATTCGCCTATTTACGATTTGTTCGGCAACAACCGCCTGTACGGTACGGGCTATTGTTCGATTGTGCAGGGCCGCATCTTGTATTTGGGAATGAACCAGGGTTTGTATATGACTTCTTTTCCGGTACTCACTTCGCCCGAACCGTTTAAAATGCAGTTGGTCGATCATCTGCTGGGGCAGGTCTGGTGCCTGAACGAAATAGACCACACGCTTTTCTGCGGAACGAATCAAGGAACTTTTATCATACGCGGCAACCAGGCTGAACAAATCCCGTCTATTGACGGCACCTGGAAATTAATCGAACTCCGGTCGCATCCCGGTTATATATTAGGCTCTTCCTACCGGGGTTTCTTTTTGTTGAAAAAAGAAAATAACCGGTGGAATTATTTCCGTACCATCGAAGGATTTGACGAACATGGAGGAATGTTTGAAGAAGATGCGGAAGGCAATATCTGGTTTTCGCATTGGATAAAAGGGCTTTACAAATTGACATTCAATGCCGGGCTGGATCATTTCTCGGTTGAGGCCTTTGATACTTCCAAGGGATTATATACGACACGCAACAATGTGCTGGTCAAAATAGACAACGAAATTATCGTTTCGGGCGACGGCGGTTTTTTCCGGTACAATCCGGTGACAAACAGTATGGAGCATGCCGGGAAGTACGAACAGCTTTTCGGTTTTCATCCGTATTCGCTTCGTTTGACGGAGATGCCTTCCGGGGATATCTGGTGCATTTCGCCCGATTATTTTGTGGTTGCCTATAAGCAGGCCGACGGCAATTACCGGGTGGATGCGTCTTCTTTTTCTTACCTGAAAAATAAATTGATTATCGGATTTGAAAATTTCAATGCCATCGATTATTCCAATGTATTGGTGAGTACGGAAGACGGATTTTCGTGGCTGGATTTTTCCACCGTCCGGGAAATGGAAAAGGCAAGCACGCCTTTTAAGGTGGCTGTAAAAAGTGTGTATATAACGAATGAAAAAGATTCCTTGGTGGGTGGTTTCCAGTTGGATCCCCGGGAAATACCGCAATTCAAATACAAGCAAAATTCCATTCGTTTTGAATTTGTGGCTCCCGAATACCGGGACGAACAGTCGGTCAGTTACAGTTATATCCTGGAAAATTACGATGCCGATTGGTCGGCTTATTCGAGCGCCAATACCAAGGAATATACCAAATTGCCCAAGGGGGCGTATATTTTCCGGGTAAAGGCGCAAAACTTGTTGGAATCGGAAACGGCGGAGACAGCTTATTCATTTACCATCCTTCCCCCGTGGTACGAAACGCCGCTATTCAGGTTGTTCTATATCATTCTGTTGCTGGCGGCTTTGGTTTTGCTTTTTATCTATATCAAACGGAAATCGGAAGCGGGTGCGCGGAAAATGGAGATCCGGAAAGAAAAGGAAATGCAGGAACAGGAAAAAATCTTCAAGGCCGATGCCAAAGAAAAGGAAAAGGAAATTGTGGCTTTGAAAAACCAGAAACTCCAATACGAATTGAGGCACAAATCGCAGGAATTGGCCAACTCGACCATGAATGTGATTCGCAAAAATGAAATATTATTGGAACTGAACAAAGGGATTGAGAAAGTATATGAAGAAATCGATAAATCGGATACGTCCAACGCTGTTCCGGCCATCAAAAAACGCTTGCAAAACATGCAGCAGGAAATCAAACAGAACATCGAGCGGGACGATAACTGGAAGAAATTTGCCGAAAATTTCGATATGATTTATGAAAATTACCTGAAACGGCTCAAGGAACAATTTTCATCCCTGTCCAAAAGCGACCTGAAATTGTGCGCCTATCTCAAAATGGGATTGAGTTCAAAAGATATTGCGCCCATAATGAACATGTCGTTCCGGAGTGTGGAAATGTGCCGTTACCGTTTGCGCCAGAAATTAGATTTGAACAGGGAAGTGAATTTGACGGATTTCTTGCAGAATTTTTGATGCGGCCAGTGCCGTAGGATTCTACCCAACATTCCGGAGGAATGTAACAAATTAAATATTAAAATAAAAAATTGAGTATTATTATAGCAGGAAACAATATGAATGAACAACAAAACATAGACAATCAATTAGTTGAATGGCGAAAAAAATTCAACAAGGAAATCCCCGAACGGGTTGGTTTGGCGTTTTACACCAACGAAAAAGGCGAAACCGAAGTAGAAGTTTATTTTGCCGATGACAATATGTGGATGAGTCAGCAAATAATGTCCAACTTGTTTGATGTAGAGGAACACACTATTACCTATCACATTGCCGAAATATTCAAAAGCGGTGAATTGGAAGAAAATGCAACTACTCGAAAAATTCGAGTAGTTCGCACGGAAGGGAAAAGGCAAGTAACCCGTGAAATACAATTCTACAATCTGGACATGATTATTTCTGTTGGCTATCGCGTTAATTCGTTAAAAGCCACGCAGTTTCGCAAATTTGCAACTCGCATTTTGCACGAATATATTCAGAAAGGATTTGTAATTAATGATGACCGTTTTAAACAGGGTAATAAATTTGACGAGTCGTATTTCAAGGAAATGCTTGAGCGTATTCGCGAAATCAGGTTGTCGGAACGGCGTATTTATTTGAAAATCACAGACCTATTTTCGCTTGCATCCGATTATGATAAAAACAGCATTATCGCACGGCATTTTTTTGCGTTTATTCAAAATCAACTGCATTTTGCCATTGCTGGCGGCACTGCTGCCGAAATCATCTACAATCGTGCCGACAAAACCAAAGACAATATGGGTTTGACAACTTGGAAATATGCACCTGACGGGAAAATTTTGAAAATCGATGTAACCGTTGCAAAAAATTATCTCGGAGAAACTGAATTAAAACGTTTAGCCTTAGTTGTTTCCGCATTTTTAGATATTGCGGAACTTCGCGCAGACCAACAATTGCCAACTACCATGCAACAATGGATTGAGTTTATGAGTGGCTATTTAAAGTTAAATAATTTGCCTGTATTACAAGGTTTTGGCACAATTAACAAAGAAGATGCAGAAGAAAAAGCATTGGCGGAATATGCAGAATTTCGCGTTATTCAAGACCGAAATTATATAAGCGATTTTGAAAAATTGACAAACAGTACAAAAAAAATTACTAAATAGATGAAAAATACACCTTAAAAAAAATTAGGATGCAATGTGGGTTAAAAGTTGGTTTCTATGCGATAATTAGATGTCCCGTATCCGCACCAGCTGCCGATGCCTCCCTTTATGTTTGATTTCAAATTGGTATTGGCCGGAAAAATGGGGTTTTGCGCATTCAGTACTTCGTTCTGCCAACTTATCCAAAAATCATAACATTCCATAGATTGCGTCCGGAATTTTAATTCAATGGTATCGCCTGCCTTGAAATACGTGTCGAATTGCATTTTAGGATACAGGATGGGGCCTTTGTTTATCTGCATGGAAACCGTTTCGTCCTTTTTATATTGATTGGCCGGGAAATTTCCATATAAACATGGCGTAAAAACCGTTTCTTTGGCATTCACTTTCGTCGCCACTTGATAATAAACATCCGAAGTGTTTCTGAATTTCAGGTGGACATAACCGGTGGTATCCGCAGGCGATTCCTTCACAAACCAGCAACTGTCCAACGGAACCGGTTCCGGAATAAACGTTTCGGCTGACAGGACTCCATCATTGTATTCAATCTTCAGACTGTAAGATTTTCCTGTTTCCCCTTTCAACGAGTTTCCGTAATAAATGTATGGCGGCAAATAACGGTTGTCGGCGCCCAAAGTCAGGACTTCCGTTTGTTCGCCGTCGCTTACCGAGACTTTGGCCGATTTAATGACATGCTGAAGCAAATAAGTCGTATCCAATTCATGATTGAAAGAGGCCGTCCAGGACAACAGGACAGAGGCCGGAGCGCCGTTTTCTATCCATCCTTCAACCGCTATTTGGGGAGCATAATCGACATATCCGACGGCTTCATCTTCACTGCAAGAAAAGAAGTTCAACAGGAGGATACCGGAAAAAAGAATATAAATCGGCTGTTTCATCAGGTGTTAAAATTTAAACCGCCAACTGACGGCGGGTACAATCGTGTATAATTTTTTATGGATAACATTTACCTTCAGGTTTCCGGTAGTTTCATCTTGTTTCACATTCATAAATATATATACCGGATTGCTGATACGGAACAAGTTATAAACCGAAAACGTAAGGCCGTTGTCTTTTTTATACCAATAACTGAGCGATACATCCGTCCGGTTGTAATCGGGCATCCGCGCGCCGTTGTATTTACCATATTCTTTTACCGGCGTGTTGTTGATAAAATACCAGGAAGAAGGCAGGGTATAGGCGTTACCTGTGGCATAGAGATAGACCAGCGAAAGGTCCCATTTTTCGTTGAAAGAATAGGAAGACACCAAGGACAAGTCGTGCCGCCGGTCAAATTTGGCCGGAAATGTTTTTCCCCGGTTGATTTCGTCAAAAGTCCGTTCGGAACGCCCCAGGGTATAACTGAGCCAACCGGTAAATTTCCCGTAATTCTTTTTCAGGATTACTTCCAATCCGTATGCCCGGCCGTTTCCGGTGAGCGTGTTGTCGAAGTACGGATTCGTTTGCCCGGTGGTCATCGTCTGAATGTATTCATTTACATTCCGCATCGTACGGTAGAAAATTTCAGCGGAAAATTCAAACGCATCCCCGGGAAAAGTGTGGAAATAACCCAGCGAAAATTCATTTCCCGATTGCGGCGGCAATTGGCTTGAAGCGGCTACCCAAAAATCAAGCGGCAGGCCTACGCTGGTCGGCGTCAGCATATTAATGTACTGGTTCTGCCGGATATAAGCCAGGCGGAAAATGTTTGTTTCCTTGAAACGGTAATTCAATACGATCCGCGGTTCCAAGCTTTGAAACAGTTTGTCCTGGTAAAATACATTGTAACGCAACCCCAAATCAGCATTCAGTTCACTCGTAAGCGGCAGATTGACTCCGCCGTAAATGCCGGCATCGTGCGCTTCCTGATCCGGGGCGCCCGTTTGTTCCGTATTCATAATCCGAAGCGTCTGCGGTTGTATTTGGTGAAAAGCATACTGCATCCCTATTTCTACCGGAAGTTCCCGTATTTGAAAAAGGTATTTATTTTTGTAACCCAAATCCTGAATTTCCGATTGCATATCCATCTCCATTTCAGCCTGGGCGCTTAAAAGCCGGTTGTTAAATTTACTGGAATAAACCTGTTGCGAAAGCTGGTTTTCCCCGATTTGCCGGTCCCATTGAGCGGAAAATAGTGTATTTTTCCAATGCAATACGCCGTTCAATAACAAATCTTCTTCCGTAATATTAAAATTGTCTTTCCCGAAAAACGCATCGACCGTTAGTTTGTCTTTTTCGGAAAGGCGACCGGCCAAAGTAACATTGGTGTCGTAGAAATCATAATCCAAACCCTCGACCTTTTTTTTCGCGTTATGATTGACAGTCGCATCCAACAGCGGCTGCATCAATAATTCCATGTACGTTTTTCTTCCAGACACGTACAATCCGAATTTATCGCCCAAGGGAAGTTCCAGCGTAGCTTGCGAAGATAATAAACCGACATTGCCTTTCAGGGAAACTTTTTCCGGCAGTGCTTTTTTTGTACCTACGTTGATCACCGAACTCAAACGGCCTCCGTAGCGGGCATGAATCCCCGTTTTGTTTAATTCCAACGCCGAAATATGATCGGAATTAAACAGGGAGAAAAACCCCAGCAGATGCCCCGAAGTGTAAAGCGGCACATTATTGTAAAGCAACAGGTTTTGTCCCGGATCGCCGCCGCGGATATAAATATTGGCGCTCGCATCTCCCGAATTTTGTACGCCGGGAGTCAGTTCCAGTAATTTCAGCAAATCCGTATTTCCCGACAAGGAAGGTATTTTCAGCATGGATGCCGGATTCAGGACGATTTTTCCGATAGACAAGCCGGTCATCTTTTTTTCTAAGTGTTTGGTGACCACAACTTCCTGACCGATAATAGAATCCACCGGCACAGGTTCCGTCTGGGAAAAAGCATTGAGGCTACATGCGGAAATGATCAGGATATAAAAAATTCGTTCAGGTAAATTCATGGCGCAAAAATAATGAAAAAATCCGTACCTTTGTATCACTTAGATAAGCAAAATGGTTTACAAAATACAGTCAGTTTCCCAAATAAATACTTCCGTCCGGTTGCCGGCCTCTAAAAGTATCAGTAACCGGGTATTGATATTGAATGCGTTGAGTGGAAGTTGTTTCCCTATCGAAAATCTTTCGGATAGTGATGATACAAGCGTGTTGTTGAAAGCGGTGCAATCTTCCGGAACGGATTTTAATATCGGTGCGGCGGGAACGGCCATGCGTTTCCTGACGGCTTATTTGGCGCAAAAACCGGGAACCTGGAGCATCACCGGAACGGAGCGGATGAAAAAGCGTCCGATTGGTATTTTAGTGGATGCGTTGCGCGAATTGGGCGCTGAAATACATTATTTGGAAAAAGAAGGCTTTCCGCCTTTGCAAATTCAAGGTAAAAAACTGAAAGGCGGCGTCATCTCTTTAAATGGCGGCGTCAGTTCCCAATATATTTCCGCTTTGATGATGATTGCGCCTTGTTTAGAACAAGGTTTGACTATTCGGCTGGAAGGAAATAGTATTTCCAAACCGTATATCCAAATGACGATCCGGCTGATGGAATCATTCGGAGTCAAAGCCCGTTGGGAAGGACAAATGATAGAAATCAAGCCGCAAACCTATATTCCCGTTCCATTCAAAGTAGAAAGTGACTGGTCGGCGGCTTCTTATTGGTACGAAATAGCGGCGCTTGCCCCCAAAAATTCCTCCATAAAATTATTGGGATTGGAAGAAAACAGTACGCAAGGCGATGCCGAAGGCGTACGCTTGTTGCCGCGCTTTGCGTCCCCCCTCCCTTGTGGGGAGGGGCCGGGGGAAGGGCTGGATTTTGTCGATATACCGGATTTGGCTCAAACATTTGTCGTTACCGGTTGTCTGCTTGGCATTCCGTTCCGGTTCACCGGTTTGCAAAGTCTGCGGATAAAAGAGACCGACCGGATTGCTGCCTTGCAAATAGAACTGCGGAAATTGGGGTATGTGCTCCAAGCCGGAGACAGTAGTCTGGAGTGGGTAGGGGAGCGGTGCGAACCGGAACCGCATCCGGTTATTTCCACGTATGAAGACCACCGGATGGCGATGGCTTTTGCGCCTGCTTGCTTGAAAATGAACGAAATACGAATCAAAGACCCGGAAGTGGTAAGCAAATCGTATCCCAATTACTGGAAAGATTTGTCGGCTGCCGGATTTATTATTATGGAAGAAGCATGAAACTCAAGAATCTTTTTGCCTCGGAACCGGAACCGCGTCGCGATCCTTTTTCCTCGCTGGATTCGGAAGTGTGTTGCGGCAAACATATTTTTTGCCAAAAAGACCTTTTATTGAAAGCGGCCCGGCATCCGGTTGAATACTACGATGATGAAGAATTGGATGAGTTTAAAAACCGCCCGTCCGATTCATATACGGAAGAAGAAACCGGACAATTTGCCGAAATACTTCATACGCTTTGGGAGAGCGATGTGCCCGGCTGGATCTGTAGCTTGCAATTGCGGGGAATTGAATTGCCGGACGAGTTGAAGGATGAGGTTTTACTTATGCTCGAGGCAAACGCAAGCTATTAAAGGTCTTCTTCATCCCAAATTTCCGTTCGTAATTTATCAGGATTCTGCCGGCAATCCCATATTGCAGAAATATAAACAGTATCGTACTCGGTATAATAAATAACTTTATAGGTACTTCTGACAACAAGAGAGCGATATGTTTTAGCAAAATCTGCTAAAAGAGGCTCAATGGCTGCTATTTGAGGGAAAGATTTTAGCCGTTCTATTTCGTCAACAATTTCATTGTAAATGGCAATGGCTGCTCTTTCGTTTTTGACTTTAATAAAATCATAGATAGTATCTAATTGATTCTCTGCGTGTTTTGATAAAACAATATTCATAGACGTGGGTGTTTTGCTTTTATTTTTTCCAAAGTAACATAATCTCCATTTTCAAAATCTTTTTCCGACTGCATAACAATTGCCCTCAATTCTTCAACAGAAAATTGGCAGGGAGGCGTTGTTGTCCTTTTTTTGACTTTACTAATATAGGTAATCAGTCCCTCCAATAAATTCTCGTCGGTCTCATTGAGTATTTCCTTCACAAGACTGGCTTTTCGGGCATTTAATTCCATTGTTGTCATATTCCAATTATTTTTAGGATTCTACAATGAAACAAAGATACTTCTTTCTTTTCAATGAACCAAAATATTAGTGCGTTTTGGCCGCCTTAATTCTATTTTGCGACAAAAATAGGAAAATAATTTGCTGAATATCTGCAGGGATCCAAAAGATAATTATTTACTTTCATTAGCAATTGACTCCAATGCTGTAATTACTCAGCCCCGCTAAATACTAATTTAGCGCGTTTAATCGCGGAGCGATTGCATTATTGTAGCACATAATAATTACCACCTGCACCGTCAACCGCGGAGCGGTTGCATAACGTGAGGTTGTCTCAAAAGTATGCAATTCCGTCAATTCTCACTTCGTTCGAAATGACGTTCCGGAGCGCCTTTTGAGACAGCCTCACAATCCGAATGCAACATCTCCGATGTTGTGGTGGATATTGTGATTCATTTGTATCTACAATAATGTAATCGCTCCGCGATTGACTGCGCTAAATTGGTATTTACAAAAAAGGAAGCGCTCCTTACATCTTGCTTTCGCAACCGGTAAGAAGCGCCACCCTAAAAATTGTTCGCTCAACCTTCTTTTTATTTTCTGAAGGTGGAGACGGTTCACCCTCAGAAAATTAAACACAAGATTCTAAATCACGATATACATCGTTATGATAAAACCATATTACTCAACTCGCGTAGCCCCCGGCTCAATCCTTCAGATAGCAGTTAGTTTCCCCTGTATCGGACAGGACAGAAAACGTCGCACACGTAGCTTGATAGTCCGTGCACGTCGGGGTCGAGCAAAACCAATAAGTTTGTGCATTGTTCCCGCTCGCCCAACCCGAGGTCTGGCACTTCCCGGCGGTGATACTGGTCACGGCTGCAGCCGCCGGCCGTCTGGCGTTCACGCAAGCGCTCGCGGTCTGTACTCCACAGTAATAGTAATTCACGCCGGATTGCGTCACGTATATAGACCTGCCGGAGCTAGTGCAAGGATTGCTGGTGTTTTTTATGGTGCCCGAGCCGGAGATAGTGGCCCCCGTACCGCACTCATTGGTAGCCTTTACTTTAAACCCCGACTTGTCTATATCGGTTATAACGGAAGCGCCTACTTGCACCGTTAGTTGATTTGTGTTTAGCCCACTAACAACCGTAACGGAAGACGGATAGGTCCACGCGTACGTAGCGCCTGTTTGGTTTGTCGCCGTCACAGTAAACTGGCCACCCGACGCGACTTGTGACACTGAAAAACTTAGGGATGGATTCAGCACACCCGTGCATGTTCTTACTACGATGGTTCCGCCTCCGGAACCGGTAGTGGCCGGATTACTTACGCCACAATCATTCCCCGCCTTCACTGTGATTTGGTTGATATTGTAAGTACCCGCCGTACTACCAGTCACGGTTATTACATTCGTAGTAGTCGTCAAATTAGAGGCACTCAATCCTCCAGGTAAAGTCCAAATATAAGACGTGGCTCCCGTCACACTACCGCAAGTGATTGTAGTCGTTGCATTCCGATTAATGGTGGTTGCACCCGTCCTTGTCAATGTGGGTGCCTCCGGCACACCCGAACAAGTTCTTACTACGATGGTTCCGCCTCCGGAACCGGTAGTGGCCGGATCACTTACGCCACAATCATTCACCGCCTTCACTGTGATTTGGTTGATATCGTAAGTGCCCGCCGTACTACCCGTCACGGTTATCGAATTCGTAGTAGTCGTCAAATTAGAGGCACTCAATCCTCCAGGTAAAGTCCAAATATAAGACGTAGCTCCCGTCACACTACCGCAAGTGATTGTAGTCGTTGCAGTCAGATTAATGGAAGTTGCATCCGTCTTTGTCAATGTGGGCTGCGCAGGTGGCGTACAATCCTGTACTATCACCCATTCGCTTCCATCCCAGACATACACACCGGGGCCGTTCAAATTAGCGCCCGGATAGTACACCACCATGCCTTTGGCCTCCTGTTTTTGCAATTCGGTAGCGCCCGCTACCAAAACAAACTCTCCGGGAGTCGTTCCCAAAGTGACATTCGGCAACAACAAACCTAAATTGGCCGTATT
>JAISKT010000079.1 GCA_031261295.1 Candidatus Symbiothrix sp.
TAACCCGAAGTATTCTGAAAAACATCCGTATCGCGAATGCCGACCATATACATGCAACGCGCCACCTGATTCGCCCAAGCATCCAAATCTTTCGCCGAATGAAGAATAACAGTCGGATTGCCTGTCGTTCCGCTCGAAGAATGAAGGCGGACACAATCTTTCAAGGGAATCGCCGCCAATCCATAGGGGTAATTGTTGCGCAAATCTTCTTTGGTGGTAAAAGGCAATTTGCGCAAATCGTCCAAAGTACGAATGTCATCCACTGAAATGCCTTTTTCCGCAAAAGATTTTTTGTAGAACGGCACATTAGCCGTTAAATTCAAAGTTTGTTTCAAACGCTGTAATTGCAAGATTTCCAATTCCTCGCGACTTAGGGTCTCAATATCCTGTTGCCAATAATCCATTTTTATTCTAATTGTAAGTATTTTTCTGTATTAGTTCGCAAAAGTATGGATTTTTTTTTATTTAGCATACAAATGATAGGCAAATTTTCCATAGTAAATGTTTTGTGGTAAACTTAAAGGGGAAGAACCAAGCGGAAACCACTGCTGCTGCTGCGAACAGTAGGCGTGAAGAAGCCGCGATGCGACACGCGACAGATCCTCGCATCGTTGCCCCAGCTACCGCCATGCAGAACGTGGATCGAAGTGTCATCATACAAATCATAACACCATTCCCAAACATTGCCGCTCATATCGTGAATTTTTAATTTATCAGCCTCTTTAGCACTTCCTACTTCATGTGTTTGAACATCACTGTTTTCATCATACCAAGCATAATCTTTTAAATCTTTTTCATTATTACAACCTGCATACTCATGTGTTTCTGTTCCATCTTTTCGACAATGGCTCGCCGCATATTCCCATTCGGCTTCGGTTGGCAAACGAAAGCCTTTTGCGCTTTTATTTATGGTTACATTATTACCGTTTATGATGTAATATTTAGGTAATTTGTTTTTCTCGCTTAATCTGTTACAAAACAAAACAGCGTCATACCAACTGACACTCTCTACCGGCAAGTTTTCTCCTTTAAAATAACTTGGATTATCTCCCATCACTTCCGCATATTGTTTTTGTGTTACAGAATATTTGCCAATGTAAAAATCGTTTGAATCCCTATTAAATTCACCGCCTTCAACTAATGCAAAAACAATATCACCACTAATAATCTCCTGTAATTTGGTATCTTTTTGAGGGATAAAATCGTCTTCTTCAAACTTGCAGAATCTTGCTCTAAACAATGGATATTTGGTATCGGTAAAAATGTTATATATATTAATCGCTGTATTTTCAAAATCATTCGTATTCCCCTTAAAATAAAAGTATTTTATTTTTTTACAGTTGGGGTGTTCAAATAAATGATTAAGCAAGGTTCTGTCTGCCCGTTCGCACGAATGTCCAAGTATAAATATTTCATACTTTGTTTTGGGTGTTTCTATAAAACGTAATAATTCTTGATATTCACCCGCGACTCCATATCGAACAGACTTAATGTTTTTCATAAAGTCCTTGTTATGCGAACTTATTATCTTTTTAAATTCTTCCGATATTTCATCGCCATAACCAAAAATTATGGGTTTATCTGCTTCTTTTAATTCTCCATGAATATGATTTCTTTGGGTTTTTCCTTTTTTCTCGTATAACTTCTCGGTGCTTGTATAATTAAAATTCAATAAAAGAATTTGGTCTATAGTATCTTCTTCTCTAAAAATAATATCTTTTATGCCTTGTATTGTATCATCCATAGTTTGTGTTTCTAAATATATTTCCAATTTCTCTTTAATAGCTTGAAAATCAGCATTCAATTTATTTACGGAAGAAGTTATATCTTTTTCTTTTTCTCTATGAAATTCGTTTAAACATTCGCATAATTTATCATGATACAACTGTTCAATACCCGACCAATAAGGAGAACTTAATTTCTTTTCAATTGCCTCTAAAAACTTATTTTTATACTCAACAGATTTTTTTAAATCATCTTTCGAAAATATAGCAATCTCTCTATCGCCTCCATCAATTTCTGTAGCCCCTGTTTTATTTTTTTGTTCATCTTTTATTCTTACAAAAAAGTAGTTATTTTCGTATTCTAAATACAATTCATTATCACCTATTTTAGATGAAATATTCTTTTTGTATGTTTCAATCTTACTATTAACCAAGCTTAGTTGCTCTTCCCAAAACCAATCAATAAAATGACCATACGACGTTTTCAGCCCGTGCGCCAAATCAAACCCATTTCCAATTAAAATTATGCGATTTATTTTCTCTGTGTTATTACTCATATTTTGCTCACTATGTCTTTTTATCAAACGTCCATATCTCTTTTCACACAATAGAAGCGCTACCCTCTCGAAATTAATCTTTCACTATCACCTTTATAATAGAATCTACTTCGTCTAAGGCGCCGTCCGGACTGAATGTAGCGCTATTCGTTTTTTTGTCTTGCTTCCATTGTAATTTAGAATCCACATTCAACCATTCGGCAGACAGGATTCTCTTGGGGAATGCCAGGGTTAGCGGGTTTGCTTCTTTAGTGAGAATATGGATATAATAGGTGTTGCCTTTTTGAGTAATGGCTCCCCAAGATTGAGGTTTTACAAAACCCCCTTTCGTCCCGTAGATAGTTTCGCTGTAGGCGCCGGTCCATTGCCCAACTTCTTGTAAACGGGAGACGGCAATACTTTCAAACTCTCCGGTAGGTTTAGGGCCTACGTTCAACAATAAATTGGCTCCATAGCCGGCGGCTTTCACTAAGAGATGGATAATCTGCTTAGTGGATTTGAAATTATTATCTCTTAAGTTGTAACCCCAGGTATTGTTCATCGTTTCACAAGTTTCCAAAGGTAAACTATTGGTAACTTTTTGATTGGCAGCAAAGCCACCTCCTACATTTTCGCCCGGCAGGTCTTTTTCAAATGCTTGATAATCTTCCCCCGGTAAAACAGCCAGATGATGATTATTGGATATCATGCAATTCGGTTGTAGTGAATGGATTAAATCGTATATCTCCCCAAAATGCCAATCTACTTTCGACATCTCATGCGTAACGGCAATACCGGAATCTTCCGATGGTAATTGATCCCATTCTCCATCGAACCAAATACCCGCTATCTCTCCATAGTTCGTCAGCAATTCCGTTAGCTGCGCTTCCATAAAATGAATATAGTTGATCCAATCACCTTGCACTGTACGACCGGAATTTTGCCCGGTTCGTCCGGTGGTGTAACTATAATCATCTCTTGACCAATCGGCTAAAGAATAATACAACACTAATTTAATCCCTTCTTTGTGACACTCATCCGCCAATTGGCGAACCAAGTCTTTACCATAAGGGGTATTCATAATGTTCCAATCCGATTGCCGGGTATCCCAATTACTAAAACTGTCGTGATGGCGGGAAGTAAAGGTAATATACTTCATACCGGCAGCCTTAGCCGTAGCCACCCATTGTCTGGCATCGAAAAGTTGCGGATTGAAGATGCTTTGCAGTTTATGATAATCCTGAACCGTGAAGGGTTTATTATTCATTATCCATTCGCCATCCCCTAAAGTGCTATAAGGCCCAAAGTGAACAAACAAGCCAAAGCGAGCTTCTTCAAACCAGCTATGATCAGGCTTTGTCGTTTGAGCCTCTACAACAGGAGATGCCATTAACGAAAGCGCAAGGCAAAGGGAGAATATTGGCAAGAGAGTAAGCACCAATAATAACGGAATTATTCGTTTCATATCTGTTTGTTTTTCATATTACCTCCCAAAGTTACGATTTTTCTAAAAAAATCCATGCGTTTTTGTTAATATTTATTCATTCCTTGGTTATTCCAAAAAAAGATATTACTTTTGCCAATTAAATAAACAATAAAAGGGTTTAATACAAAATAGGAAACAGTATATAAAGACATAAATAATTAAAAATAAAGCGTTGCTTTTATTCTTGCCTTAGAAATCTTCACAATTTCGAATACTTGCAAGGATAAGTTAGAGAACGCTCACGTGAATTCGTGGGCATAACTTATTTGCAAGTATGGGTAGTGAAGAACCTCTAAGGCAGATAAAGTTATAGTCCCACGTTTTTTTATTTTAAATAACCGCTTCTCAGGGACTTGGAGGCATTAATTCTACAAACATGCAGAACAAGTCATAGGAAATTGGCGGGCGTAAAGGTTCAATGGTTTTTCACTCTCATTTTTTGCTATTTAATCGCGTCCGCCCATCACTTAGGGTACAGGCAACCCACAAGATTTTTTTTCATTTTTATTAAATTTATAATTACCCGGTTGCCTTGCCCTTTTATAAAACAGGCGCTATGCGTCTTATCCGAACTACAAATTTAAATTATACAAATAATATGAAAACAAAGTTTTTTTTAATGCTGGCATTCCTCGTTTGGAGTGCAGCAAGTGTGAATGCACAGGTACGTATCGGAGGAATTGATACGGATGTACCCACCCAAGGCGCCGTCCTGGATTTGAACAATGTAGATGGGTATGTAGGTGGGCTGTTATTGCCTAAAGTAAGCAGTCTGACGTTAAGCAGCGTGGAAGCGTTTTCTACGGATGAAGATGCAGCTACCAAGCTTGTCGGACTGATTGTGTATAATACCGCTACCGGTGCGGAAGGTATTTATATCTGGACGGGCGCGGTTGCAGGAGAAACCGGCGGATGGAAACCGATTTGGGAAAAAAATTAATTAAATGGAAAAGATGAAACAGAGAACAAAAAGAACTTGGGCGGCATGCCTTGCCGCCTTATGGCTGGTTTTGCCTGCCGCCTTGCAAGCGCAGGTACATATCGGCGGAAACACGGATGCCGTAACGGGAGCATTGCTTGACTTGACAACTCCCGAAGGGTCGAACCTTGGCTTACTCCCTTTGAATGTAAGTATTGAGGATATCAATGAAATTCCGGATGTATTTACCAACAAGGCTTCTATCATTGACGGTGATTTGCAAGGTTTGATCGTGTATAATACGAACGGAGAACTGGCCGATGGTACGGGTCTTTACGTCTGGGACGGAGAACAATGGCATCGGGTCGCTGCAGCTGCTCCGGTTGTCGGCGTATCGGTAAGTCCGACCTCCTTGACTTTCACTTCCACGGCAACACAACAGTTGACCGCTACGGTGTCGCCATCTACTGCCACCAACAAGGCCGTAACATGGTTTTCGAGCAATACGGCTGTGGCAACGGTTAGCGCTACTGGTGTGGTAACTCCCGTAGCGGGCGGAACGGCTACTATTACCGTGACTACTGTGGATGGTGGCAAGGAAGCCACTTGCGCAGTAACCGTGAACATCGTACGGTCAGGCTGCTCGTCGACGTCCTATTTCACTCAAAATGGCATAAAATATTACTACTGTGGCGGTAAAACACGCGCTGATTGCACTAAGGAACTACGTCCCAATCCGAATATCCAGTGCTTGATTACTAACTACACGATCGTTGCGTACCAAGCAGATGACTATTATTGGCCAATGTGGGTCAATGGAAACTCGTCTGGTGCCTACTCGCGCATATTAGTATACTACGCAGATGGAATATGGGCTGACAACAGAGTAACGCCAACGCAAACTAATACAACAAATTCTAATTCATTTGGGGCTTGGTGCTTCATGAAGTAGGTCTCCGGCTTTGTAAGCAAAGTAGGTGCCGTAATAATTTGTCGCGAATTTTATTGCGATTAGGTATTGTATGCTCTGAACTTCCCAGGGTTGCTTCGAGCCAACCCTGGGAATAATAAATAAGGTAGCCTTATTTCCCTATCTTACTTGGACTAACGCCGAATTGTTTTTTGAAAGCCGTACTGAAATACTTCGAGTCGGAGAAGCCGGTCATAATAGACACTTCAAACACATTGTACCGTTTACTCATCAACAGTTCTTTGGCTTTATTCAGGCGAATGATGCGGACAAAATCGCTCGGCCCCTGACCGGTCAATGCTTTCAGTTTATTGTACAACGAAGAACGGCTCATCCCGATAATCATTTCGAAGTCGCGGATGGAAAAGTCTTCCTTGTCCAGATTTTCTTCGACAATAGCGATGGCTTTGGCCATAAAATCTTTATCTAAAGGGTTGTCGTATTCTATCGCTTCCGAATGGGCATCCGGTTGGAGGAAACGGTCTTTCACTTTCTGCCGGTTGAGAAGGATGTTGCGTATCCGCGCGCGGACAATCGTTATATCAAAGGGCTTCGGGATATAATCGTCTGCGCCGCAATCCAATCCCTTGATGATGGAACCTTTGTCGTTCAACGCCGTCAATAGAATAATCGGGATGTGACTCGTGTGGATGGAATTTTTCAACTTGGAACACATCTCATCCCCGTTCAGGCGAGGCATCATAATATCGGCCAGGACCAGGTCGGGATGAAACTCCGGAATAATACCCATCGCCTCTTCGCCGTCACCGGCTTCCGCCACCTGGTAATCGGCGCTTAGCACCGACATCAGATAGGTTCGCATATCATTGTTGTCCTCCACGATCAAGACGCGCGCTTTCTTTGTGCTTTCTTCCTCCTCTTCCTCGTTGGAAAGGAATCCGGTATTTTCGCTGATTTCTTCCTCTTCTTCCGGATCTTCCATGTGATGGCCTTTTTGTTCGAAGTATTCTTTGCCCATTTGAAACGTCAGGTTAAATTCCGTTCCTTGTCCTTCCTTACTGGAAAAAGAAATGGTCCCCTGGTGTAATTTCACCAATTGCATGGTCAGCAAAAGGCCTATCCCACTTCCGCTTTCTTTTGAATTGATGGCGTTCTTGGCCCGGAAAAATCGTTTAAACAAATATTTCTGTTCCGTTTGGGGAATCCCGATGCCGGTGTCGGAAATCTTCAGGTACCAATTATTCTCGTCTTGTGTTACTTTCAAATGGATCTTTCCGCCTTCGTTGGTGTATTTGATTGCATTGGTCAGGAGGTTATCCACAATCTTGTTCATCTTTTCCTTGTCAAACCAGACGTAGATCGAATGGAGATTCATCTCGTAGGTAAGCGTGAGTCCCTTGCTTTTGACCGAACTGCTGTACAGAAGCACCTGCTCTTTGATATACTTCTCTAAGTTGTTTTTGGATGCGATCAAACACAAGGACGACATATCCGACTTCTCAAAATCCAGCAACTGGGAGGTCATAAGGAAAAGCCGTTCGGTATTGCGAATCGCAATATCCAGGATTTCCTTCCCGCTTTGGGAAAGGTTTTCCTTCTCGGACAAATCACTTAGCGGCGCTTTAATGAGCGAAAGCGGCGTGCGGATGTCATGGGCCATACCGATAAAAAACTGCACTTTGTCGCGGGCATTCTTTTTATCCATCCGGTTATTCAGGTAATTCAGGATGAAAAGCAACAAGGTAATGGCCAGTATCAGATAGATAATCCAGGCCCAGGTAGATTGCCAGAAGGGCGGATTGATCCGGATAGCTATTTCTCTTTCGTCCAACAGCTCTTTGGTATTTTTGTTGAATACGCGCAATTTAAATACATATTTGCCCGGATTAATGTTGGTATAATTGATCGTTTTATCATTTCCGTCGGGCACAAACCATTCCGTATCAAATCCTTCTAATTGGTAATTATACACTACCTGATTGGGATACATGAAATTGATTGAAGAAAATACAAATGTAAAGGAGTTCTGATTATGGCCTAAGGTAATGGATTTCGTTTCATCAATGGACTGATGCAAAGGAGAATTTTCTGCATTTATTTCTACGGAATTATAAAAGAGTTTGAAATCCGTAAAAACAATCTTATCATCTATTTGAATATTAGGGACATAGTCGGCCGAAAACTCCACCGCCCCGTCGGAAGTCCCGAAAAGCAAATTGTTATTTTTCTGTTTGGCGGAAGCGCGCATATTATAGGTTAAGTTATTCAGGCCGATATAGTCACCGATATTCAGTATCGTTCGTGTTTGTATATCAAAGTAGGAAATGTTTCGATCGGTGGCAATCCAGATACGGCCAAAATCATCGCCCTCGATGCTATAAATATAATTGGAAGGCAGCCCCTCTTCCGTTGTATAAAAGAGGAATGTTTCCGTATAAGGATTAAAATTAACCAAGCCGTTTCCTTCCGTTGCGATCCAGACATCATTGGTTCCGGAGACATAAAAATCAGTCACCGAACAATTAGTGAAACGATCGTTATATTGCGTATAATCTTTATATTTTCCGGTATTCTTGTCGAAGACATAAAACCCGTTGCTATTTCCCAACAGCAGGTAATGGTCATTCAACGGAGCAATAGCCACGATTCCTTGAATCGGATAATATTGCCAGGTTCCCTCTTTCAGGTTGTATCGGGTGAGGTCGCCATTCAAACCGGCAATCCACAAAGAGTGTTCATCGGCATGCAATCCGAAAACATAATTGGCGGAGATGCCCTGTCCGGGATTCTTTTCGTCCTTTTGGTAAAGCATCACTTTTCCGGTATTCTTATCTATACAGAAAAGCCCAAGGGAATACGCTCCCGCCCATATTCGCTTTTGTTTATCTTCACACAAAGTAATAATGACCGCCTTTTGTTCCCGGTTCGTTAGAAAATATTTCCATTCGTTCTTTTTTTTGAGATAAAGGCTGATCCCATTGCCGGTGCCGTACCACAAGTCGCCATCCGAATCTTCCAAAATCGCATTTACCTGGTTATTAATCAAGGAATTAAAATTGGTATTGTCATGCCGGATGAAGTTGATGTTGGGGAGCAGCGGGTATATTACATTCACGCCGCTGGTATAGGTAGTCGCCCAGATGCAATTGGTTTCATCTACCAAGATGTCGTAGATTGAATTGCTGCTGAGTTCGTTATCCATATTATCGGCATCCCAGGAAAACAACAGGTGGCCGGTATCCGGATGCAAGCCGTAGATCCCTGCGCCATCGGTTCCGATCAGGATGGTTTTTTCCTGGGTGCAAGCCATCGCGCGGATGGCTACATTCGGAATGAGGGGGTACAATGATTTTACCTGCTTCGTTTGCGTATCATAGATATACACTCCCTTCGATTCGGTGCCGATATATAGTTTTCCGTTGTAATAGAGCAAAGACTCTACCCGCCCATAATTCTGCGCCGGTTCGACTTGGTTTTTAATTTGAAACCGGGAATTTGTTTCTTCTATTTCGTAAATATACTCCGGCGTTGCGATATAGAATTTATTTCCGGTTTGTACTACCTGAGTCGGATATTGTTTAGACATCAAAGGGAATAATTCCAGGTTTTGTTTTTCATCCGACAGGTACAGCCCGCCGGAAGTAGAGATCCACACCCTGTCCCGGCTATCCAAATAGAATGAATAGAGCAAGAGATCTTTTCCGGTAAGCGCTCTCACATCCAGCATTTGTTCAAAGGCGTCACACTTTTTACTATAACGAAACAGTTTGGCCGCATCCAATCCTATCCAGATATTTCCCTGCCTGTCTATTTCCATTTGGGTGAAAGGCATATAGTTTTTATATTTCGCATCGTCTTCTCCCAACAGGTAATGTTTAATTTCCGAACCGTCGTATCGATCAATTCCCATATAACTGACAAACCAAATGAATCCCGTAGAATCTTTTTTTACTTGAAATACCTGGTTGCTGCTCAGTCCTTTTTCCACATTGAGATAGCGAAACGACCGCGAGTAGAGCATTTCTACCGACAGCACAAAGAGGAGCAGAAGATAATAACGGAAAGTTCTCATTGTAAGCGGATATTGAAATGCAAATGTAGAATAAATTTAACAGGCGCCCAAGAGGTGTTATACGGAAATTCTTACATAAAGTAAAAATCAAACCTTTTTTAGTAGAAATCAAACCCCATCCGGAAGGCAAATGAATACCTTTACCTTCGTAAACTCTTAAAAAATAGTATAATCCATGAAAAAACATTATTCTCTGCTAATTATCCTGTTTCTGGTGTCTTTCTCAATGCAATCCTTTGGTGAAGATAAATTCATTTTAGTCAATCAGTTCGGTTATCTTCCCGATGCTCAGAAGGTGGCTATCCTGCGTAGTCCGCGCAAAGGGCCGGATGCCGGTTTGGCGGCAAGCTATCCTGCTCCGGGTAATGTAATTAAGGTATATGAAGCCGAAACCAATACAGAAATCTTCAGCGGTTCCCCCGTTTTGATCGAAGGCCGGGACAACAACGGAGCGTACAAAGATAACATCGATTTTATTTCGGGTGATGTCGTGTGGCATTTCGATTTTTCAGCCGTCACCACTCCGGGCGCCTATTATATAGGAGATGAAACCAATCAGCAGGTTTCGTATAATTTCCGTATTGCGGAAGATGTGTATGTCGATCTGTTCAAGGCTGCCTTTAAAATGTTTTATTTCCAACGTTTCTCTGCAAAGGAACTGCCCTATTGCTATGATGCAGCCTGGGCGGATGGCGCTTGTTATACCCAAGAAACCCAAGCGTTGAATTACATGGCGAAAAGCGATCAATCACAAAAACGAGACGTGAGCGGCGGCTGGTTTGACGCCGGCGATTTAAATAAATATGTGAACTTTTTAGAACCGGTATTCTGTAACCTGATTTTGGCTTATACCGAGCGGCCCGAAGTGTGGGGCGACAATATGGATATTCCGGAGTCGGGCAACGGCATTCCCGATATTTTGGATGAAATCAAGTGGGGATTGGATTGGTTGCTGAAAATGCAGAATGAAAATGGAAGCGTATTGTCGGTAGTGGGTGGAACCAATGGCGCCGCGCCCCCTTCGGCAGACAAAGCGCAACGCTACTATGGCCCGGAAAATACGTCTTCTACGTTGACCTTTGCATTGACCTGCGCCAATGCCGCCCAAATATTTGCAAAAGAGCCTCAACCGGAATTGAAGGAGTATGCCGACCGGCTGAGAGCCTGCGCTATTAAAGCCTGGGATTGGGCGGACGAAAATCCCAATGTCACCTTTTATAATAATGACAACAGTAAGCAACCGGGAAGTTCCGGTTTGTGCGCCGGCCAGAACGAAACCGACGCGAATGGCCGTAAGCAAATTAAGCTGCGGGCGGCAGTCTATCTCTTTGGTCTGACACGAGACGATAAATATGGATACTATATAAGGGATCATTACAAAGAGTTCGCCATGATTTCATGGTCGGGAACACTGAACGAGTATTACATGATGGATCATGAAGCTTGTTTCTATTTCGATAAGCTAACGGATATTCCGGAGTATTTAAACCTGTTTAAAGGGTCTTTGAAAGTGAACATGACCAATCGTTTAAAAAACACTACGTTTGAATATTCACTCAATTCGCTGGTAAACAATAAACGGGATGCCTACATGTCTTTTATTGATGGGTACAACTGGGGTACGAACCAGTATAAGGGAGCGGCCGGTAATGCGCTTCGCCAAGTGGCCCGGTCGGGATGGACGGATGAAACTTCCGCTCAAACCTACAATGAACTTTCCGCGCATTATGTCCATTATTTCTGCGGCGTCAATCCGCTGCAATACGTCTATCTAACGGGTATGAGCCGTTTTGGAGCCTCCAAACCAATCAATGTGGTATTCCACCGTTGGTTCTTCCACGATACCAAGTGGGATCGAAATCCGGCTCCGGGTTATATTCCGGGCGGGCCGAATCCCGGTTCTACCAATGCAGACGGTAGCCGTCATTTTTCTACCGACACGCCGCAATCCAAGTGTTATATCGACTTCAATACCGATTGGTCCATGTCCATAAAACCGAATAGTTCCTGGATGCTCACCGAACCTGCACTCTACTATCAAGTGCCTTTCGTCCGCTTGATTTCCAAATTTGTTCCCGCTAACACTACCGCAATCCAAAAGGTAGATACCCAAGTGCAATCGCAGGTGAAAGCCTCTCCCAATCCGGCAAAAGACCGGGTGCAAATCACGTTGCCGGAAGGAATGTCGAAAGCCGATATCAAAGTAGTGAACTTAACCGGTCAGCAGGTTTATTCAACGGTTCAAACCCGTGAAACAGATACGCATTCTTTAGTCTCTCTATCCAAGGGCATGTATCTTTTTATCGTTACCGACGGTAAAAATACATTCCATGTGAAAGTCCTTAAGAATTGAGAGGCTGTAATCTTTAATAACTGTATAATCGTATGAAAAACACTCTTTTTTCTCTGTTGTGCATGGGATGTTTCCTTCTGGGAAGTCATCCTGTGTCGGCACAGAATCCTGTCAAAGTTACCGGAACGGTAATGGATGAGACCGGAGAAACGTTAATCGGTGTATCCATAACCATAAAAGGCACAACGGTAGGAGTCGTTACCGATTCCGATGGGAGATACACTCTTTCAGCCAATACGGGAGCTGTATTGGAGTTTTCCTATATCGGGTATCAACGCCAATCGGTCAAAGTAAGCGGGCCGGTACTGAATGTGACCCTTGCGGTTGACAGTCAAGTGCTGGAAGACGTTGTCGTAGTGGGTTATGGCGTTCAAAAGAAAGCCAGTGTTGTGGGAGCCATTTCAACGGTTAGCACCAAAGATTTGACGAAAATGTCCACCCCAACCCTTTCTACAGCTATTACCGGTCAATTGCCGGGAGTAATCACCATCCAGCCTTCGTCTATTCCCGGAGTGGATGAAACAGAGATTTACATTCGTGGAAAAGGCACTTGGGGCGACTCCAATCCCTTGATCATTGTGGATGGAATCGAACGGGCCACTTTTACAAATATCGACCCGCATGAAGTAGAAACCATCTCCGTGTTGAAAGATGCTTCCGCTACGGCTGTGTATGGAGTGAAAGGAGCGAATGGCGTGGTTTTGATCACTACCCGCCGTGGTACGAACAGCAAACCGCAGGTGAGTTTTTCTGCCACCATGAGCGGTATTCATCCTACGCGGATGCCCAAGTATATCAATTCTTACGAAACGGCTAAATTGAAAAACGAAGCCTTGATGAACGACGGCTTGCCGAGACAATTCACGGAAGCCGATTTGCAACACTTTATTGATCAGGATGATCCCTATCATTATCCGGACGTGGATTGGATCGGTTTGATGGTCAATGATTTTGCCATCGACCAACAATACAACTTGAATGTAGCCGGAGGTACCAGCCATGTGAGATATTTCGTTTCTGCCGGCTATTTGAAACAAGACGGTATGTTTAAAACTGAAAATGATATGGGCTACAATGCCAACTTTGGTTTTCAACGCTTCAATTTCCGGTCGAATGTGGATGCCAATGTCACTTCCGATTTGACTTTGTCCTTGAATTTGGCTGCCCGCATCGAAGATAGGAGAGGCCCCGGACAAGAACCGGATGCGCTTCCCGGACAGATGCGGACTACATTTAGCGCATTAACTTCCATCGCTCCTTACGATACGCCGGTGAAGCAAGCGGACGGAACGCCGGCGTTCGGAGAAAAAGGCGGCAATCCCTGGACTTCTATCAACCGCACCGGTTATCAGATGCAAATGCAGGATGTGTTGGAAAGTGTGATTATCATCCATTATGATTTGAATAAACTGCTGAAAGGATTGAGCGTGAAAGGACAAGTATCCTACGATAGTAATTTCGGCAGTGAAAAACGGTTCCGCCTCGGAGGGAGCGACGGGGTGTTGAGGAAGCGATTGATTTCTCCTTATGGCACTCCGGATGAATACCTCGTTCAGGGGGAAGATCAACCTTTGCAATACGATGATTCTTACAACTACGGTCGCATGAATACCAACAATAAGATTTATTTCGATGCTTCCGTCTTCTATAAAAATAGTTTTGGAAATAACAATATTTCTTTGTTGGGGCTTTACAATCAGAGCAATTATGATCCGGGTTACGGCATTCCGTATCGTTACCAGGGATTGGTCGGCCGGTTGACTTACGATTGGAATTCGCGCTATTTTACGGAATTTAATGTGGGATACAATGGTTCCGAAAATTTTGCCAAAGGCAAACGCTTTGGGGTATTTCCTTCTTTTTCCCTCGGATGGTTGTTGTCGGAAGAACCGTTTATTAAAAACAACCTGGAAGGTATTCAAACTTTGAAAATCAGAGGTTCTTATGGTATTGTCGGTAACGACAAAATCGGAAGTTCCCGTTTCTTGTACAAATCGGATTATATCCAAGGCGGCCAATGGTGGGAAGACTACTATCCAAACTTTGGAACCGGCGCCGCTATGGTTCAGTCCAATATCCGGGAGGGCCGTCTTCCCAATCTGAATGTAACCTGGGAAAAGGCGGAAAAATCCAATGTGGGTCTCGAATTTTCCGCTTGGAAAGGATTGGTCAGTTTTACAGGAGATTATTTCTATGAAAAACGGAACAATATCCTGATGGAAAGAAGAAGTGTTTCCGCTATTCTGGGCGCCGATCCCCCTCCCGCCAATGTGGGAAAAACAACCAATCAAGGATTTGAATTGGAAATCGGGCACCGGAAGAAGCTAACGAACAATTTCAGTTATTGGATAAAAGCCAATATCTCGCAGGCAAGGAATAAGATACTGAATTACGATGAACCGGCCGGCGCTTTGTCCTGGCAAAAACAAGCCGGACAATCCATCGACCAGTTCTGGGGATTGATAACGGATGGTTTCTTTAATTCCCAAGAAGAAATCGACAATTATGTGGACAAAAACGGGAATAAAATAACCTACGATTTTGGTGAACCTTTACCCGGCGATTACAGGTATATCGATTATAACGGCGATGGCCGCGTAAATGAATATGACCGGGTAGCGATCGGCCATACCCGGATACCCGAATACAACTACGCCGTGTCGGCCGGTTTTGATTACAAAGGTTTCGACTTCAATATGCTTTGGCAGGGAGTAAGCAAAGTTTCCATGAGTCTGTCCGGTTCTTTGGTTCGCGAATTTCTCCAAAACGGACGGATTCAGGAACATCATTTCAACCGGTGGGCCTATTATACCGACCCCGATACCGGCGAATGGATCGATACACGCGCGACGGCTACTTATCCCCGGCTAACCAGCACCGGCGCCAGTCCCAGTTGGCAAACCAGCACCGCTTCGCTTTACAATGGTGCGTATATGAAACTCCGGCACGTGGAAGTGGGATATACCGTCCCTGCCGCCTTATCTAAAAGGTGGTATATGGGCGCTTTGAGATTCTTTGTGAGTGGAAATAACTTACTGTTATTCTCTGATGTGAAACAAGTTGACCCCGAAGGGCCCGGATACAATGACAACCGCGAACAAGGATACAACTATCCTCAAACAGCTTCTTACAATTTTGGTGTAAATATAACTTTCTAAAGACTCAATGATGAAAAGTGCTATAAAATACATATTCGTCTTAGGAGCGTTGCTGGTGATGACAAGCTCCTGTGCAGATTTTTTGGATAAAGCGCCCAACTCTGAGATGCCCGCAGAAGAGGTATTCAGAGATCCCACGAAGTTCAGGCATTTTCAGGAAGATATTTATTCCTATCTGAACTCTTTCTGCTTCGGCCCCAACCGGGAAACCAAGATGCATGCTTCTTATGCGTATGGCGGTTTGGGACGTATCCGCGCCGGCTCGTTCGAGGCTATTACCGACCTGGCAAAAGCCACCGAACCGGGCACCACTACCTCCGTTTGGGCGAAAGGCGATTGGTCGGACGGATTGCTCGGCATCCATCAGGAATTGATACTGCCTTATACGGAAGGATATAAAGCCATCCGGAAATGCAATCAGGTGTTGAAATATTATCCCGATGTAGAGAATATGGAAGAGGCGGAAATGAGCCGTTACATCGGTGAAACGCTTTTCCTTCGCGCTTTCTTCTATTTTGAAATGATCAAACGCTTCGGCGGCGTTCCCTATATTGATTGGGTCGTAGATTTGGAAGAAGATATGGATATTCCACGCGATTCTTACGACTATTGTGCCGGAAAAATCCTGGAAGACTTGCAGCGGATTATTGATGAAAACCTGTTGCCGGTCAAACAAGACGGACCGAACCTGGGCCGACCCACCTTAGGGGCGGCGATGGCTTACAAAGCGCGTGTATTGTTGTATTACGCCAGTCCGTTGAACAACGATCATTGGAATAGCGATCCTTCCCGTTGGAAAGCGGCGGCTGAAGCGGCATACGATTTAATCCAACTGAATGTTTACTCGTTGAATACCTGGAATGAATGGGATAATCAATTTTACACGACGGACAACAAAGAACGGATTTTCCAGCGCTTGGAAGATCCCCACGGTTTTGAAGAAGGTATTCGCTACGGTTGGGCGCCGCAAAGCATGACGCATGGCGCTCCCGGCTTGGGTACTAATGAAATGTCGGGAACGTATCCTACTCAAAATTTTGTGGATATGTTTGAAATGGCAGACGGATCAATCCCTATTAAATTAGGCGCGGAGTATGATGGCCTTCATCCGGTTATCCATTCTGAAACCGGTTACAGCGATGCTGCAATGTATGAAAACCGCGATCCCCGTTTCTATAAAATAGTTGCTCATGACGGCATGACCCAGTGGTTTAATATAAGTCTGAATCCGCGTCCTACGATAGATTTGGCGGAAGTGGATTACAGCAAACCGGGCAATCCCGCCGGAAGAAATACGACCACTACCCGTTACAATGTGGGCTATTTAAGCAAAAAAATGTGGCCGGCCCAATACTACGGAGGCAGTAGCGAAAGATTATATACTCCCTGGACTTTCATCCGCTATTCGGAGTTGTATATGATTTATGCCGAAGCGATGAACGAAGCTTTCGGCCCCGATATCGACGGTTTAGGAAAGGGAATGACCGCCCGCGATGCCTTGAATACCATCCGTAATCGCGACTTGACCGGGCCTAACCGCCGGGACGTGAAAGTGGCCGCGGGTGATAAAGAGGCATTCAGGGAACGAATCATCAACGACAATGCCATCGAATTTTTCCTGGAAGAACATCGCTGGTGGGATATTTGCCGCTGGAAAAAAGGAGTTGAAACCTTCGACCGGCCCATCTATCGCATCCGGATCATCCGGGAAGCCGATGGAACCTCCACCCTGATCCGGGATGAAATCGAAAAACATGTCTTTAAAGAGTACATGCACCGCTATCCCCTGCCTAAGAGCGAAGTGGAAAAAAGTAAAGCATTGGAACAAAACCCCGGTTGGGAAGTCACTGAATAGTTATGAATTATGAATTATGAGTTATGAGTTATAGAAAGATATATATTGCATTTTTTCTGGTTGGGTTGTTTCTGCCTGCTCCTGTTTCGGCGCAGGATACCCTTACGATTGCTTATGGCGAAATAGTCCGTAAGGATGTAATATCGGCTGTGTCCGCCATCAGCGGAAGCGAATTTACGCTCACTCCGGTGATAAGCGTGGACAATGCGTTAACCGGTCGTTTACAGGGAGTTATCACGGTGACACAACCGGATCAACCGGGCAATGAGTGGGTAGAGATGTACGTAAGAGGTTTGCATACTTCTTCGGAAAATCGCTTGCCTATCCTCTTGGTGGACAATGTTGAACGTGAGTTTTCACAATTGAACCTGAATGAAATAGAAAGTGTGACCGTTTTGAAAGACGCTTCCGCATTGGCTATTTATGGCGGCCGCGGCGCCAATGGCGTTATCTTGGTAACCACCAAGAGAGGTAAAAACAGCGGAAAACAAGAATTACAATTGCATCTTCAAGGCGCAATCGTACAACCGACCCGCCTGCCGGAATTTTTAAACTCGTACGATTATGCCCGCCTGTTTAACGAGGCATACGCTTTGGACGGCTATCCGAATCCGCGTTACACGGCAGAAGAAATTGAAGGCTACCGCAAAGTAGTGGCCGGTGAATCGGATGCGAACCGGTACCGTTATCCGGATAATAACTATTACGAGGAAGCGTTGCGTACTTTTTCCTGGCAACAAAATTATGATTTGTCCATGCGTGGAGGAAATGATTTTGCCCGGTATTTTGTGTTGGTGGGTTACTTACAACAGGATGGTTTGTATAAATATAAAAGCGAAAGTCCCGAATACAGTTCCAATACCAACTATCGCCGGTTTAATTTCCGCACCAATGTGGATATGAATATCAGCCAATTGGTAACGGCCGGGTTGGATATGGCAGGCCGGTTGGAATATCGCCATCAACCGGGGGCGAATTCGGCTCAAATATTAAATTTAATGGCCGGTTTGCCGGCTAATGCGTATTCGATACTGAATGCCAACGGTTCATTGGGCGGTACGCCTACTTATCAGAACAACCTCTACGGAATGATTAACCGGACAGGCTACACGGATGACCAACGGCGCATTTTCAATGCAACCGCTTATGCAAAAGTTGATCTCGACCCGTTTGTAAAAGGTCTTTCGTTGACGGCCCGGGGAGGTTTTGATTTCTATAATGAATACATTATCAGCCGTACCATTGCCGGATATAAGATTTACGAATTGCAGCCGGATGACGGTTCCGGAGAAGATCGCTATTTCTCTTTTGGAGAAGACCAGACGATGAGCGAAAGCAATTCGATTCCGGCAAAGAACCGTAATTTTGTCCTCCAATTTTCCGGGAATTATGCCCGTACTTTCAATAAGGTGCATAATGTAAGCGCCTTAGTAAATTTTGATCTGATCAATACCGGACAATACAACGGCATTTTCGGAGTTGTTCCCAACTACAAGACAGTCGCTTGGGGCGGCCGGTTCGGCTATAATTACCTGCACAAATACTATGCAGAACTGTCGGCCGGATACAGCGGAACGGAAGTCTATGCTCCTGAAAGCCGCTTCCGGTTTTATCCCGCCGCCGCTTTCGGATGGACTGTTTCCGAAGAAGATTTCCTGAAAGGCAACGACATCCTGTCTTATTTGAAAATCAGAGGCTCGTATGGAAAAGTAGGGTTGGACCGGATTGGCGGTAGAACCCGGTATGGTATGCCCACCAGTCGATTCCAATACCGGGATACCTGGGGAGAAGATACCGGATATACTTTCGGAAGCGCTTATACTTCCCAAATGGGGGCTGCCGAGCAAATTTCACCAAACAATCAGTTGCATGGTGAAACGGCGATTCTGTCCAATATCGGTCTGGATGCAGGTCTTTTGAAAAACAAACTCTATCTCACAGCGGATGTATTCAAGGAAAAACGGAACGATATTTTTATCCAGCGTTATGCCGATATTCCGGGTATTTTCGGAGCGGGAGTACCGGTGGAAAACCTGGGACAAGTCAATAGCTGGGGTATGGAAGGTGGGCTTATGTACAAGCAAAAAGTAAATAACGATTTTAGTTTCTACGCAGGCGCCAACTTTATCCGGCACGACAACAAAGTCATTAACTTGTATGAAGCCGAAGAAGATGCCTGGCGGATGCAGAAAAATCATCCGATGGGCCAACAAATGGGTTTCGTCAATCTGGGATTCTTCAAAGATGAGGAAGATATTGCCAACAGCCCTTCACAAGCTTATTTGGGTACGATTCGCCCGGGCGATCTGAAGTATAAAGACATGAATGAGGATGGCATTATTGACGATCGCGACCTGACGTATATTGGTAGTTCGGCAGCGATTCCCCGCTACCTGATCAATCTGGATTTGGGATTTACCTGGAAAGGATTTGAATGGAGCGCACTCCTTCAAGGGGCCGATAAGGATTCGTTCATGCCGGGTGAATTGTATCTTCCGTTTAGCAACGGGCAGGGAAATGCGACCAAATATGCGTACGATGCCTGGACACCGGAAACGAGCGCTACGGCTAAATACCCTCGCCTGACGACCCTGGCGAATACCAACAACGCACAAAATTCGGATTTCTGGGTAAGGGACGGCTCGTATATTCGCCTGAAAAGTCTGGTGATTGCGTATAACCTGCCGGAATCGGCGCTTAAAACGCTCGGCCTGCAAGGGGCAAAAATATATCTAAGCGGCTACAACCTGCTTACGATTGACGGCGTGAAGGATTTTGACCCGGAAGCTCCTTACTGGACGGCTTTCTGGAACTATCCGAATAACCGGACATTTAGTTTAGGGTTAAATCTCACTTTTTAATTAGCAAAAAAATGAAGTTTATGAAAATTTTAGCAAAGAAGAAAGACTTTAAAGACCTTAAGGTTCTTAAGTATCTTAAATACCTTAAGTACCTTAAAATCTTTATCTTCCTCATTATCTTCTCCTGCCAAGACTTTCTCGATCCCGAGCCTGACGGCTCATTGACGGAGAAAGAAGTCTTTAGCGATCCGCTACGGGCGCGTGGCTTTTTGAATAATATATACACTTACATTCCCGGCGGCTTTTACGGAATAGACGGGAGCATGCAGGCTTGCATCACCGACGAAGCCAAAAGCGTTAAATTGACGGGAGGCGCCGTGACGATGACCGACGGTTCGATGTCGTCCCGTAACTTCGATGAAAGTTGGACCTGGAGCCATTACTATACAGGTATTCGAAAATCGACCGTCTTTCTTGAAAATGTGGACGAAGCTGTTTTTGTCACTTCGCAACAGCAAGCCTTGAATCCCGGTTTGAATTTGGCTTATCAGGCGCAATACAAAGGCGAAGCCGAGTTTCTGAAAGGGCTTTTCTATTTCGAGTTGATCAAGCGTTTTGGCGGAGCGCCTCTCATTCCCGGCGAACGGCTGCTCCTTTCGGACGACTTGGCCGGTTATCCGCGAAATACCTACGACGAATGCGTGCAATATATTTTGGAGTGCTGTGATAAAGCGGCCGGCTTGCTGCCCAATTCCTGGGTGGGAAACGTGGATGAAATCATGTTGGGCCGGGCGAGCAAAGGATCGGCGTATGCGCTGAAATCCCGCGCGCTACTCTATGCCGCCAGTGAGTTGAATAATCCTTCCGGCGATGTGGAAAAATGGAAAGCGGCTGCTGTAGCTTCCAAAGCGGTTTTGGATATGCCCGAATATGGCTTGCTGGACGGGAAAACGAAAGATTGGAACGAATCACTTCAAATCTGGACACAGCCGTACAACAAGGAAGTCTTGTTTGCGACAGCGGCCGGTTTGAATAATGATATTGAAAAAGGCGAGTTTCCCAGAGGCTTGACATTTTATGACGCGCAAGGCGGCGAAGGCCGTACACATCCTACCCATACGCTGGTGAAAGCCTTTCAAATGGCGGATGGCAGCGATGGCTCCTGGGCGGAAAACGGCGGCGCAGGAACGGCTAAAAGTCTATATGCGAACCGTGACCCACGCTTGGGTTACTGGATCTATTACAATGGCATCCGCCAACATGCCCGGACGGCTAATCCGGTAGAGACCGGCATGGATGCCAATGGAGTGCCTTATACCTCCGGATTAAATAAAGATGCCACTTATACACACACCGGATATTATCTGCGGAAATTCGTAAATACTTCGGCGAATATTCAATCGGGAGCGGATCAACGGTATAAATTCTGGGTCATTTTCCGATATGCCGAAATTCTCTTGAATTATGCCGAAGCGATGAACGAAGCCTACGGCCCAACTGGGAAGCCGGACGGCTATACGCTTTCGGCCTTAGACGCTCTGAATGCTGTTCGCACGCGGGTGGATATGCCTGTATATGAAAAGAATAAACCGGTCGATCAAGCCGCTGTACGGGAAGGCATCCGGCACGAACGTCAAATCGAACTGTGCTTTGAAGAACATCGCTACTGGGATTTAAAACGATGGAAAACAGCGGTGGAAGCGCTCAATGGCCCTGTATTGGGTATCGAAATCACAGGAAGCGGAAGCCGGGTAGAATCCTGGAGAGAATTTGTGGTGGAAAAACGGGTGTTTACCGACAAAATGTACCTCTATCCGATTCCTTACAGCGAGTTGCTTAAAACAAATATGGAACAAAATCCGGGATGGGAAGCTCCTGCCGGAAAATAAATGAAGATAATCAGTTAGTATTAATTTAAAAAATTTGTATGTATGAAAAAGCTCTATTCTCTATTAGTAGCGTTGACGATGGTTACAACAATGTCGTATGCGCAGGATGTTACGGTTTTTGATTTCGAAAGCGTGTCGCCCGCTGATTGGTCTATCGGGATGGACGAGATGGCTAAAGTGAATAATCCGCACAAGGATGCTGTAAACCCGTCCAACAGCGTGGGGCAATATACGCACCGCGAAATATGGCAGCAATGCGGGGTATGGCTCACTTCGCCGGTGACTTCCCGGGTGTACAATTCAGTCCAATTTAAGTACCTGATTCCGAATGGGGAAAAAGGAAAAATTACCGTGGAAATAATGAACACCGTGAACAATTGGTGGTCGGTCATGTACACGTATGACTCCGGTTTTCTCGTAGGAGACGGCGCCTGGCACGCAGTAAGTTTTGCGCTTCCTGTTTCCCGGGAAATCTCAGCGGTAGCGGTAGGATTTAATCAACGGTATAATCCGGGCGGCTTAAGTCCCGACGAAGGTCAGCAAAACGGAGCATCCGGTTTAACTTGCTATTTTGATGATTTGATCCTGAAAGAAACAACGAATGTGGAACATGTCCTTTATTACGAACCTTTTACCCGAACAGAAAGTAACTGGTTGGATTATGACGGCCCCGCCAACGAATGTCCGCCTTTAATCGGCGGCTTGCCTTTGGTTAGCGAAAGCAATATCAATCTGGCAAGAATCTGGACAGATCCGCACGATCATGTTTTGCGAATGCAGCACGACCGGAAGCCGATTTATATCTATGGAATTGATGCAAATGGCTATGAAGACTATAGCATCCAATTTGAATACAAATGGGTATGGGATCCAAGCAATATTTTTTGGAGTGTTGAAGACAACCAAAAATTATTCAATGTGGCTTATCAATATGACGGCCCGAATGGCCTGAGCCAATGGATTGAATTGACGGATGACTATCTCTCCGGTATTTTGCTTACGGAAAACTGGAGTACCTTCTATAAGTCATTCTTACCGACAGGAGTAACATCGCTTAACTTGCGTCTTTCGGCTCAAAATTGCGCGCCGGCTCCCAATCTTGATAATTTGTCCGTCAGCGGCGTTTATACCGGCGCCGTTGGTTTGAAAAAAATTGACAATGCGGTAAAAGCATTCTATCATGCGGCAACTCAAACCGTAAATATCGGAAAAGACGCTCAAGTGAATATCTTTAATGTAGGCGGTTCGCTGATGCAAAGCGTTGCTCATACCTCTCTCGTTGATGTAAGCCGGTTGCAAAGCGGCGTCTATCTTGCTAAGATTACGACTGTGGAAGGAACCTCTGTTCTCAAATTTGTAAAATAAATCAGTATGAAAACGAAAAAAACTTTTTTACTATTCGCACTCTGCTTATTATGCTCGGCACAAGTGTGGGCGCAGTATGCTTGGGAAAATCAGCATCTTCCAATAGAATGGACTGAAGGAGATTATCATTTTGGAGTACAACCGAGATGGGGAGCGGGTATAGCTACCGGTTTAGTGACTTTTAGGGGATACAGCGGCCCCGACGATTTTACTACTTTTGAAGTTCCTGCAACTGTTGAGGTTCCCCAAGGTGTTGCCGATCAATTCAGCGAAATGTTTGAAGGAACCGATTTCACCTTACCCGCAGGTACGGCGACCGTAAAGGTGGTTGGAAGGGATGCTTTTAATGGATATTCAACGGCGACTTCAATCATTGTTCCGGAAGGAGTAACAATCATTAAAGAGGCTGCTTTTTCCAATATGAATCATCTTGCGTCTGTTTCTCTTCCTCATTCATTGGAAAGTATGGAGCAAGCTATTTTTAGTAATAGCCCTATTACTGCGATTACTTTATCTGAAAACGTAAGCTATATTCAAGAACTTGCTTTTTGTTATTGTTCGATTGCTACATTCACGGTACTCTGTGAGACACCATTAGCTCCGCACACAGGCGGTGATGCAGGTGTTGCAGCGAATGCCTTTAATATCGGCGGCCCGGCTATGGCCAGCCGCACATTATATGTTCCTTTCGGCGCCGGGCCGGCTTATACGGCTGCTCCAATTTGGAGTGAATTTGGTACGATCATCGAACTTCCGGCAAGCAACGATGCGGACTTGAGTAGTTTAACGGTCAGCGCCGGAACGCTTACACCGGATTTTGATCCGGCCGTTACCGAATATACGGTGGACGTGCTCCAAGCCAGCATAACGATTACTGCGGTGGCTAATAATAGCGCCAATGCAATTGTTACAGGCGCCGGTGAGAAAGACCTTTCCGTGGGCGAAAATACGTTCCCCATTGAGATTACCGCTCAAGATGGACTGACGAAAAAGACATACACCATAGTTGTAACACGCACATTGAGTACGGATGCTACCTTGAAGAAGTTAGCCGTCAGCGCCGGAACCCTTTCGCCTGCTTTTGATCCGGAGATTACCGATTATACGGTGTCTGTGGCCAACACCCAGAGCAATATATTCATTGAAGCCGTCGTCAATCATATTACATCTTCCCTCACGGGCGATGGAATGCACGATCTGACCGTGGGCGAGAATACGTTCCCCATTGTGGTGACCGCTGAAGATGAATCTACGAAGACTTATACGGTAGTGGTAACGCGTGCGCAAGCAGTGGGCATTGCCTTCACAGCCAATGAAGCAGCCGCAAGTGTGACGTATAATGCCGGTAATCTTTCCGTGAACAGTAGTTATACCGAACAGGTTTGCATTTATTCTGTGACCGGCAGTTTGGTATATAAAGTGCAGAAGCCGGCGGGCGAAGCCACATTCGGTATCGATCTTCAAGATAGAATCGTGATCGTACAGGGCAATTCCGGCTGGACAAAAAAAGTGGTATTAATTAAATAAATTTTATTTTTTATGAAGAAGTTTTATTTTCTATTAGTGGCGTTTCTGATGGTAGCGGCCATGCCGTATGCACAGGATGTTACGGTTTTTGATTTTGAAAGCGGGTCTATGGATGTCTGGACTATCGGCATGGACGAAATGGCGAAAGTCGATAATCCGCACAAAGATGCGGTCAATCCTTCCGAAAATGTGGGTAAATATACGCACCGTGAAATATGGCAGCAATGTGGTTTATGGTTGTCTAATCCGGTGACTTCCCGGGTGTACAATTCCGTTCAATTTAAGTACCTGATTCCGAGTGGGGAAAAAGGGAAGATTACCGTGGAACTAATGACTACCGTAAATGGATGGTGGTCGGTTATGTACACCTATGATTCCGGTTTTCTCGTAGGAGACGGCGCTTGGCACTTGGTCAATTTCACGCTTCCTATTTCCCGGGAAATCTCAGCGGTGGCTGTGGGATTTAATCAACGGTATAATCCGGGCGGTCTAAGCCCCGACGAAGGCCAGCAAAACGGAGCATCCGGCTTGAATTGCTATTTCGATGATTTGATCCTGAAAAAAACAACCGATGTCGAACATGTCCTTTATTTCGAACCGTTCACCAAAACAGACCGGAATTGGGAAAGTTACGATGGCCCCGCCAACGAATGTCCGCCTTTGATCGGCGGCTTGCCTTTAGTTAGTGAAAGCAATATTGAACTGGCCCGGTTTTGGGGAGATACGCACGATTATGCGTTGAGGCTCCACCATGACCGGAAACCAATTTATATCTATGGGATTGATGCGAACGGTTATGAAGACTATAGCATTAAATTTGAACAACGTTGGGTATGGGATCCAAGTGAAATTTATTGGCATGTGACGGATGAAGAAAAATTATTCAATGTGGCTTATCAATACAATGGCCCGAATGGATTGAGTTCGTGGATTGAATTGACCGATGACTATCTCACCGGCATTTTCCTTACGGAACAATGGACTACTTTTTATAAGTCATTCCTTCCGGAAGGTGTAAGTTCGATCAATTTGCGCATTTCGGCTCAGAATTGTACGCCGGCCCCCAACATTACCAATCTGTCTGTTAGTGGCGTTTATACCGGCGAAACGGTCAATGGTTTGAAAAAAACGGATACTGTGGCAAAAGCATTCTACCAGGCAGCCACTCAAACCGTGAATGCGGGTAAAGACGCTCAAATCACAATCTTTAATGCAGGCGGCTCGTTTCTGCAAAGCACTTCTCATGCATCTTTTGTGAATGTAAGTCATTTGCAAACAGGCGTTTATATCGCTAAGATTACGACTTTAGAAGGAACTTCGGTTCTGAAATTTGTAAAATAAATAAATAGGCTGACTAAAAGATTATTAACCTATAATAAATTTAAAATTTAAATAAATCATGAAAACAAAAAAAACTTTTTTATTATGCTTGTTCTGCTTATTGTGCTCGGCACAAGTGTGGGCGCAGCATGCATGGGAAAATCAACATCTTCCAATAGAATGGACTGTCGGAGATTATCATTTTGGAGTACAACCGAGATGGGGAGCGGGTATAGCTACCGGTTTAGTGACTTTTAGGGGATACAGCGGCCCCGACGATTTTACTAATTTTGAGATTCCTGCAACTGCTGAGGTTCCCCAAGGTGTTGCCGATCAATTCAGCGAAATGTTTGAAGGAACCGAATTCACCTTACCCGTAGGTACGGCGACTGTAAAGGTTGTTGGAAGGGATGCTTTTAATGGATATTCAGCTGCGACCTCAATCATTGTTCCGGAAGGAGTAACAATCATTAAAGAGGCCGCTTTTTCCAATATGAATCATCTTGTGTCTGTTTCTCTCCCTCATTCATTGGAAAGTTTTGAACAATCTCTTTTTAGTAATAGCTCTATTACTGCTGTTACTTTATATGAAAACGTAAACTATATTCAAGAACTCGCTTTTTGTTATTGCCCGATTACGACATTCACTGTACTCTGTGAGACACCATTAGCTCCGTACACAGGCGGGGATGTAGGTGTTGCAGCGAATGCCTTTAACGTAGGTGGAAATATGGCAGACAAAACATTATATGTTCCTTACGGCACCGGGCCGGCTTATACGGCTGCTCCAATTTGGAGTGAATTTGGTACGATCATCGAACTCCCGGCGCCCGCTAATGAAACGACTTGGCAGGGAACGACAACTGCTTGGAATTTAGATGCCAACTGGTCGGATGGCGTTCCTACGGAAACAACGGATGTGATTATTCCCGCGGGAGCTGCTGCCTATCCTACTGTTCCTGCCGGAACGACCGTAGCGAAACTTACTTTTGAATCAGGCGCAAGCGCCGATCTTTCAGGTACATTGATTGCTACTAACGGCGTATCGGTCGATTATACAGTCACAAACGGAAGATGGTACTCCATCGGTTTTCCGTTTGCGATAGAAAAGGTGTATAGCCATCTTTATGAAGAAAATGAGTGGGATCCTTATGAGTTAGACGCTTATGATCCGGAATCGACAGGCACCTATAAAGGCGATTATTGGTTGAAAGAATACACTCCGGGAGGAACCGAGCTGTTCCAATACAGAAGCGCAATAGTAGCAAACAAAGGCTATATTGTTCAATTCCCCGACTGGTTCGATGGTACAAAAATTTCTTTTATCTCTGCCTCCACCAGTGTGACGTTGAGTAATACAGGCGCTCTGCCTTTTGCATCTAACCATCAGTTAGTAGCCAATCCCCGGTTGAGTAGTCTTTCGTTAAATTCAGCGGATGATGCTGCCAAACATCACTATACCCACCATGCCGGTGAAAATAAATATAATCTGCTTGACGGAACGTATGAACTGGCTCCTTTTGAAGCTGCGATTACGCTGTTGGAACCCAATCCGAGTTTGGTACCCGCTTCCATAACTATTGAGGCAAATACGACCGGGATCAAACATCCTGCCGGTGTTGCCAATGATCCGGTAATTGCTACGCACTATTATACGCTCCAAGGCACGGAAGTGAGCAAACCGGTTGAAAATGGAATCTACCTTGTGAAGAAAGTCCATGAATCGAAAAAAGCAGAAGTAGTAAAAATTATTTATAAAAAGTAAATTATGAAAACGAAAAAATTGTATATACTCGCGATTTGTTTGATGGCGGCTACGTATGTATTTGCCGAACGAACAACCATGAAAGATCAAACCGATGGTTGGCTGCAAAAAGCGCCGGCTGCTGCCGGTGACAGGCCGGGGGGTATTACGGATCCTCCTCCAACGGGCGACCCGGATGCTCCGGAACCTATCGGCGATGGCATTGGATTGGTACTTGGCTTAGGCTTGGTATATGGCGTTTCTCTTTTTGCCGGTAAAAGGAAAAAAGCGGCTGCCTAAAAAAAGGCAAACCCGTCATTTCGAACGAAGTGACGGGTTTGTTTTGATATAATAACCTTATCTTTCAGGATACAATGCTTCCCACCATTCGGGTTGCCCTTTCAGCCATTTGGCAAACCAGGCGTAAATGGTATTATTCCAGGCAATGCGCTTTTTGTAATCGTAAATGGCGTGATTTTCTCCCTGTACCTGAATAAATTCCACTTCTTTCCCCAATATTTTCAAGGCATTGTACATTTGGATGCTTTCCCCAATCGGCACATTGGTATCGGCTGTTCCGTGCAACAATAAAAGAGGGGTATTAATTTTATCCGCCTTAAACAAAGGACTTTGATTGATATACAAATCCGGATTATTCCACGGGTAACTGTTGGCGCTGGCGGCTCCGCTATACGAATATCCCCAATAGCCTTCGCCCCAATAGCTGGCAATGGAACTGATACCTGCATGGGAAACGGCTGCCGCAAAGATATCCGTTTGAGTTTGCAGGTATTGTGTCATAAAACCGCCGTAAGAAGCGCCGATGCAACCTACTTTCGTGCTGTCCACAAAGGCATGTTCGCGGTAGAATTTTTGAGTGCCTTCGATGATTTCATCCGCGGTCGTTTGGCCCCAGGCATTGACGTGGCGCGCCGAAAATTCCTGTCCGTAACCCGTAGCGCCCGACGGTTCCACGATATAAACCACATAGCCCAAGGCTGCATACACTTGTGAAGGATAAGTCGTTTCAAAGATGCGGGAAGTCGGAGAAGTGCCACCATAATAATACACAATCAGCGGATATTTTTTCTGCGGATCAAAATCAGGCGGCAAGCAATAACGCCCGTCCACAATGGTATTGTCCGAAGACGTGAAAGTCCACGAGGTAACCGGCGACATCGCCATTTCGTCCAATTGTTTCTTATACGGGTCCGCCAATAAAGCGGATTTTTGTGTCTTCAAATCGTAGGAATACAACCGGTAGGCATTTGCCGGACTTTCGCCACGGAAAAGAGCGACCGGTTGGGAATCAGCTACACTGAAAGCCGCAATCACTTCTTCCGGCAAATCCAGCAACGCATATTGTTTGGATTGCGGATTGTATTTATAGATATGTACAAAATCTTTGTCTTCCACCCGGAAATAAATGTTATTGTCGTAAGAAGCCCATTGAGCGCCCTTTATACTTGGATTGAAATCTTTCGTAATGGGTTCTATTTCTTTACTTTTCCGGTTATAAATAAATGCCTGATTATCATACGTATTAGAAATTTGTCCTTCGGCCAGATTTTCCCCAATGCCATTGAAAGCTTCTGCGCCTCCGGTGATTAGCAGATTTTTCCCGTCGGGAGAATAATAAGCGCCGGTAATAAAAGGATCGCGAAATAAAGTGTCTAATTGCAAGGTTTTAACATCCAACTCAAATAAAGTCATGACCGAAAAAGGGCGGTGCGTAATATCTTCCTCAGTTGAAAAAAGCAATGCTTTTTGGCCATCCCGGCTCATGTCGGTAATCCGGAGGTCTGTTCTTCCGAAAGTAATCTGTTGCAAGCTTTTATCGAGTACCGAATAAAGGGAAAGGGAAGTTCTGTTTCGGAATTCACCGCTCCGGTCGCTGGGCGAAAGCACCCGTTTCAAATCGCCTTTATCTGCCGGAATTTCTTCATTTAAATAAATAAACACCGTTTGTGCATCCGGGGAAACAGAATATGAATCAAACTGAATGCCTTCCGCAATTGCCGTTTCATTCAAAGACGGAATATCCAACAGGATCAAATCCATGTTGCTTTCTCCTGTTTTTGAGTAAACCAATTGATTTTTACCATCTATCCATTGCGGATTGGCTGCAGAAGGAAAGCGGTAAATTGTTTGATTGGTTTTCAAGTCCCGTAATTCCAGGCTGGACAAACTTTTCCCTCCCGGAAAAACATCTTTTGTACCTATTAAATAATACTGGCCGGTGGGCGAAAGTGTCCCGGCTGTAATGCGGTTTCCTTCCATAATATCATTAATCGTCACCCGTCTTTTAGCATCGGTGGAAAGGGTAATTTGCGCCAACGAATCTTTCTTGACAGGCTTGATATACGCTTTTAATTGCGATTCATTGAAATTCTTCACTTCCGCTAATCGTTTGATTATCACTTCGTAGCGATGAGGTTCCAAGGTCAAGTCAAACGTAAGGGTTTTGGCTTTAGACAAACTGTCCTCTTTGGTTTCCTTCTTTTTATCTTCTTTTTTACCATTGATATATACCTCCAGCATATCGGTGGAAGTAATGCTCAATTCCGCTTTGCAATACCGGTCGGCATCTACATTAAAAGAAAACAACTGCACAGCCTTGTCCCGGCTGGGAATCTGGCGGTCGTAAGGGGCATAATCCAAATTGAAAACACTGTCCGCTCCGGCTTTCAGTATTTTTTTAGCGGTACGCACTTCTTCCCAATTGACCTGCGTTTTGAGCAGGTTTTTGGTTTCAAAAGTCTTTTTGTTTACATCCGTACTGTCCACCACTATCGGATTGTAAATGGGTATCAAAGGCGAAGCCTTGAATTGCAGAACCGGGATTTCTTTTTGAGCAAAAGCTGTAAAAGCAAATAAAGAAAGAATAAAAGCGGAAAACAATTTATTGTAAAATGCCATGAGTATAAAAATTAAAATGAACGTCAAAGATACGATATAAATGAGAACTTAACAAAAAAAATGATGTGTATCGTTGGATAGAACGTAACCTTTTCTATTCTTCAATTAATTTAAACGTGTAGCCTTGTTCCAACAACCAGTCAATCGCTTTCGGCAATACCTCTTTCATTTTTGCTTCCGCTTTCAAGGAATCGTGGAAAACAATCACCGAACCGTTTCGCGTATATTTCTTTACATTATCAAAAACTTCTTCCGCCGTTGTCAAACAGCTATAATCGCGGGTGACTACATCCCACATGATTACCTTAAAGTGTTTTTTTACTTGCAGGAGTTGCGGGAAGCGCAAATGCCCGTGAGGCGGACGGAAAAGGTTGCTTTTTATCAGTTGCTCCGCTTCCCTGACATCTTTCCAATAGGTTTTTGTTGTCACCTTCAATCCTTTCAGGTGGTGGAAAGTATGATTTCCCACCAGATGTCCCCGCTCAATGACCTGCCGGTATGTATCCGGATATTTCCGCACATTGTCACCGACACAAAAAAAAGTCGCTTGAATGTGGTATTTATCCAGCAAATCCAATACCCAAGGGGTGACTTCGGGAATGGGGCCATCGTCAAAAGTGAGGTACACAGCCTTTTCCTTTGTCCGGAACCGCCAATGGGCGCCGGGGAAACAGGCTCTGTAAAAAAGAGGGGGCCGTTCAATAAACATAACTTACCGGTTTAATCCTCCTCTTTGTTGTTTTTGCCCGAAAGTACTTTGGTAACGTTCCATACTTGCCGAGAAGACATCGGAATATTTATCTAAATACTCAGGTGCGTTTTCTGCAAAATAATACAGGATATATTGCAGGCAGGCAATGTCCCGCTTCACATCTTCACTGATCGAAAGGTACTGTCGCCTGTTCAACCGGTTATCCCAATGGAGATTCGTGGACAATGTTTCGGCCAGTTCCGTATAGATAGCAACGGCCTTTTCTTTCTTGCCGATTTTGTGATAAGCATCCGCCAGTTCTCCGGTAGAAAAATAGTCATAAGGCACATTATAAGAAGGAATTACCTTCAGGCAATAATCCAAGGCTTTTTCAGCCCGTACGGAATCATTTTCATCGGCTAATTTCTGAGCCAACTGTCCGAAAATAATACGGAAAGTCCGCGTCATCCGCATGCTGTTTTCATCCAGATAAAGCCCCGGTTGTTCCAGATTGCCCCATTTGTATTTATTCATGACATTATCGTAGAGAACATCCGTATCAATCCGTTGGTAGCGGGCTGCCTGAAAAGGCATGACGCGATAAGCCGCACCGTCTTGCCGGAAATAAGGTTCCATCCGCAAGTATTGATCCGATCCCACCGTTATCGCGAAATACATGGGCCGCGACCAATCCTTATTATTCTTCAGCATATCGAGGATCATCATTTCATGCTTGGCCAAGTATTTCTTGGACGCGGTAGTCGGTTCTCCTTGTTCATTGGGTTTATCGCTCAGGTCAATGAGCAGGTAAGGCGGAATCCAGGCTGCGTTTTCAGGTTTTACCACCCCGGAAGCTATCACCCCGGCGGAATCAATGGGAATGGCTATTTTGTCCGTAGGAATATTGTCGGCTTCAAAGCCATAACCCTGTAATTTTTTATCCCGGGGGTTATCCGATTTTATCCGTTCCAGGACTTTATCCACGAGCATGGGTTCTTTCTGTTCGTTGAAGACATAAGCCACATCGTGTTTGCCTTGTACATATTCATATTTTTTCCAATCAATCGGCAGTGGTTGCGATTCATACGCCTGACGTTTCATTTGGTCGATGTACCAGTCTGTTTGTAAATAACTTAAATTACAAACGCGGACATCCGTACGAAAGCCTTCCACCTCTTGGGCATACCACAAGGGGAACGTATCATTATCGCCGTTGGTAAAAATAATGGCATTCGGTTCGCAGGTTGCCAGGTAATTCATCCCGAAATCGCGGGCGACATATCTGCCCGAACGGTCGTGATCGTCCCAGGTTTGCGACACCATTTGCAGCGGAATCAACAAACAAAGAAATGTACCCAAACCGGCAGCAGCGGGAGCCGGCAGCAACTTGTTCAATCCCTTGATAATTCCGGCGGTACCGATACCTATCCAGATACAGAAAGCGTAGAAAGATCCGGCATACGCATAATCCCGTTCACGCGGTTGGAAAGGCGACTGATTCAAATATACGACAATGGCCAGTCCGGTCATGAAGAAAAGTAAAAACGTTACCCAGAACTGCTCCGGCCCTTTTTTACCGGAAAATACCTGGAAGAAAATACCCAAAAGACCCAGCAATAGCGGCAACATATAATAGGTATTATGACCTTTATTTTTAGCAATACTGTCGGGCATATCGTCTTGCGGGCCTACCCTGAATTGGTCAATGAATTGAATGCCGGTAATCCAGTTCCCGTTGGAAACTTCCCCGCTTCCCTGAATATCGTTTTGCCGGCCGGAGAAATTCCACATAAAATAGCGCCAATACATGAAGCTGACCTGGTATTCAAAGAAATAACGCAGGTTTTCTCCGAAAGTAGGCATTTTTACCCATTTCTTACCTTGTGGTGTTGTTACCTGTACCCGTTTTCCCTGGAAATTCGACCATTCTTTGTATCCCTGTATGTGCCGCGAGTCGGAACTGTACATCCGTGGAAACAAGGTATTTAATTCATCTACATAGACATATTCTTTTTTGCGGCCGGATTCGTAATATTGGTCTTTTTCAGATTCGTCCCTTTTCGGAATTTGCGACCAGATAGGGCCTCCGTCTTTGGTGACAGCTTCAAGCATTCCCCCTTTCGCTTCGTATTTCACTTCGGAAGCAAACGTTTGACCATAAAATAAAGGAGTTTCGCCGTACTGTTCGCGGCTCAAATAGGTTCTCAACGTGAAAATGTCTTCCGGTGAGTTTTGATCCATAGGCGTATTGGCAGCCGATCGGATAATGATCAGTGCGTAAGAAGAATAACCGATTGTGACGACGAACAATCCGATCAGGATGGTATTTAATACGGCCGGATTGACTTTTTTAGACCAAAACAAATAACCGGCCAACACAGCTATCAGGAACAGCCCCAACCAAATACCATTTCCTAAGAAAGGTATTCCCAATAAGACAATCGCAATTAAAAAAGCTATCTTCGCCTTTTGGGAATTGTATGTTTCTTTCAGGGTTTCCCAAATAGCCCAGGACAAAACGCCGAAAACGAGAATCAGATAGAATACGACTCCCGAATTATAAGGTAAATGAAAAGTATTAACGAACAGTAATTCAAACCATCCGCAGACTTCGACCAATCCTTGTACCAACCCGTAAAGGATAGCAGCCAGAATACCGAAAGAAATCAATAACGCAATCCCGGCGCCTTTCAAAGTGGGTTCGGAATTTTTGCGGAAATAATAGACCAACACAATGGCCGGGATACAAAGGAGATTCAATAGGTGGATGGCAATGGAAACGCCCATGAGGTAAGCGATTAGAATCAACCACCGGTCGGAATGCGGCTCATCGGCGACATCTTCCCATTTCAGTATCAACCAGAACACGACGGCTGTCATCAAAGAAGAAAAAGCATACACTTCGCCTTCCACTGCTGAAAACCAGAATGTATCGGAAAATGTATAGGCCAAAGCGCCGACGGCTCCTGCTCCCAAAACCGTAATCAGTTGAGCGAGACTCAGTTCTTTTTCTTCTCCTTGCAGAAGCAGTTTCCGGGTAAGATGGGTAATTGTCCAAAAAAGGAACAGGATGGTCAATGCACTGAAAATGGCCGACATTGCATTCAGCATCAGCGACACCTGTGACGGTTCGGAAGCCAAATGGGAAAAAAGATTACCCATCAGCATGAAAATAGGCGCTCCGGGCGGATGGCCTACTTCTAATTTGAACGCGGAAGCAATAAATTCCCCACAATCCCAAAAACTGGCTGTAGGTTCGATTGTCATCAAATAAACAACGGCTGCAATAATAAATACAACCCATCCTAAGATGTTGTTTGCCAAGTTATATCTCTTCATCCTATTCTTATTTTTACGATCTATTCCATTAAGGGTGTATATTAAGGCGCAAAGATAATAAAAGAATTACGAATTAGAACACGATGAGAACTAAAAACTAAAAGCTAAGCTTTTTCTCCTTCCTTTTCGGATTCTTCTTCCTCTTCAGCTTCCGTTAGCTCCGCTTCTTCCTCCACTGTTTCTTCGGGTTCCGCTCTCTGTGCTTCCTCTTCTTCAATCCGCTTCAACTCCTCGATTTCCCTTGCTTCCTTCTCTTTGTCGTCTTTTTTACTTTTCAAACTGCCCCATACCAGCAAGGCAATCACGGCGAGCGCTATCAGTTTCCCACCGATAGCATTCCAAAAAGAGATCTTTGGAGCCTTGGTAATATCTATATTGTAATTTTCCTTTAAAAATCCGGCTTCTTCGGAATCATTCGTATCTATCTCATAAACCGTATCATGCGCCTTATCAATATAAGCATAATTAGTTGTACCATAATTCCATAAAGGAATCCAAAAGATTGCAAACTGGTCGAACGAAATCCCAAAATCTACGTGGGAACCATCAATGATTGCTTCTTCCGGTAATTTTTCTTTTACCTCACAAGTTAAACCATTGGAATAAATAACAGGTATCCCACGGGCAGAAACCGTTTGTACAACAAATAACAGGGATACAATACACACACAAATTAGTAATGTTTTTTTCATAAAGACAATAATTAATTAAATTAGTATTCAAACAGGGCGTAAAAATATAAAAAATAGTTGAGTTACAAAAAAAATATTAATAATTGTTTTATACCTTTGTCCGCTGTATGAAATACGGACCTATCCAACAAGCGATGCAAGCGACAGGCGCCGATGCCTGCTTGCTGTCTTCCAATGTCAATATCTACTATTTGACGGGACAAGTTTTTGCCGGCTTCGTCTATCTGCCTGCAGAAGGCGATGCGATCTGGTTTGTACAACGCCCCGCCGGGATAACCGCCCCGCAGGCCGTCTATATCCGCAAGCCGGAAGACATCCCCGGCCTCTTGCTGTCCGGAGGTTTGCCTTTGCCCAACCACCTTTTATTAGAGGCGGATCAAATCACGCACAATGAGTTCCTTCGCTTGGAAGCCGTTTTCCACCCCCGGCAGACAGGCAATGCAACGCCCTTGTTGCGTCAGGCGCGCATGTTGAAAACACCGGAGGAAATTGCACAAATGCGCCTCTCCGCCCGGCGACATGCTGCGGTCTATCAACAGATACCCTCGCTGTTTCGGGAAGGCATGACTGACCTCGACTTGCAATATGAAATAGAGAACCGGATGCGCCAAAAGGGTTCGATAGGAGTGTTTCGCACTTTCGGAAGCAACATGGACATCTTCATGGGCAGCGTCCTCACGGGCGACAATGCGGCCACGCCTTCCCCTTTCGATTTTGCTTTGGGCGGCGGCGGGCCTAATCCTTTTTTGCCTATCGGGGCCAACGGAACGCCTGTCCGGCAAGGACAAACGGTCATGGTGGATATGGCGGGCAATTTCACTGCTTACCTCACCGATATGACCCGTGTCTATGCTTACGGCGCTTTGCCTGATTACGCCTACGAGGCGCACCAACTGTCGATAGACATGAATAAACGGTTCCTGCTGGAAGGTAAACCCGGTGTGGCTTGTTCGGAGATATACAATTGGTCGGTAGAAAAGGTGGAAGCAGCGGGTTTTAAGAAGAACTTCATGGGTATAACACAGCAAGCAAAGTTTGTAGGACATGGTTTAGGCCTGGAGATTAACGAGCCGCCCGTCTTGATGCAACGTTCGAAAGAGGTCTTGCAAGCCGGGATGACGATTGCCTACGAACCGAAGTTCGTCTTCCCGGGAGTAGGCGCCGTAGGAATAGAGAACACCTACTTAGTGACGGAAACAGGCGTAGAGAAACTGACGGTATTTACCGAAGACATCATTCCCTTGTAAAGGCAAGGTGTATCCTGTTTTGTAACTCAGGTCATCTCAATAATAATTTATCCTTATTATTTGGTTTTTAGTCGAAAATGTATATCTTTGTCATAGTGTTTAATTTAAATAATCAGTCAAAATGGATAATTTTATTTCATACATATCAATTGATTCAGATATCCGGTTTGGAAAACCTTGCATAAAAGGCACCCGTATTGCCATAAGTGATATTTTACAATGGTTGGCTTCAGGAATGACTCCTCAAGAAATTATCAATGACTATCCTGTTTTGCAAGATATACATATTCGTGCAGCATTAAGCTTTGCTGCTAACAGAGAAGCTTTTACCAGAATAATCACTGCGGCATGAAGCTCAAACTTCTACTTGATGCTAATTTATCCTGGAGGTCTGTTTCTGTCTTAAAAAATCATTTTGAAGACTGCTTTCATGTGGATTCTATTGGATTGAAAATTCCGGCAAAAGATACAGAGATTTGGAAATATGCTAAAGCTCATGATTTACTTATAGTTACGAATGATGAAGACTTTTTAAACTTATCTCTAATAAAAGGCTTTCCTCCTAAAATTATTTTGCTAAAAACGGGTAACCAAAATAGAAAATTGATAGAAGATTTATTGATAAGGGAAAGAGCACAAATTGTTGAATTCCTATTTTCAAATGAATATGGAATATTGGAAATACTAAGATAAATTGTTATTTAGAAGACCCGAGTCATTACGAAATCTACGTATTTTTGTTAAATTTTGATAATTCCTTGGTTTATATCAAAAAAGATATTACTTTTGCCAATTAAATAAACAAAAAAAGCTTTTATTACAAAATAGACAATATTTTATAAAGACATAATTCATTAATAGAAAAAGCGTTAGCTTTTATTCTTGTGACGGAAATCTGGACAATTTCTACACAAACAAGAATAAGTTAGTAAGTGCGCACAATGTGCGTGGGCATAACTTATTTGTTTGTGTGGGTCGTCCAGAACCTCCGTCACGAATAAAGTTACAAGTCCCACGTTTTTTATTTTAAATAACCGCTTCTCAGGGACTTGGGGGCATAAATTCTACAGACATGCAGAACAAGTCAGATGTATTTTCAGCAAACACATACAATCGTCATTTCGAGCAAAGCGAGAAATCTAAACCTCAACCGTAGGCCCTACGGAACAAATTAGATTTCTCACTTCGTTCGAAATGACGGACAAGGGAAATTGGACGGGCGTGTCATTTTAATAATTTACACTCTCATGTTTTTAGTCAGTTGAACACGTCCGTCCTTTCTTTCAGGGTACAGGCAACCATTCGTATTTACGCATTCATTTCTTCATTCTTTGTATTTATTAAATTTATTAATGCGGTTGCCTTGCCCTCTTTTGGGAGTATAAATTTTAAAAATAACAATATGAAAAGAACGATTTTTTTAGGGCTGGCACTCATTGTTTTGAGTGCGGCAAGTGCGGAAGCCCAAGTGGCTATCGGCAATAGTCCGGGAGAGTTAACGCCGCATGCCGGCGCTATCCTGGATGTGCAATCGGCGCCTTATACGGCAGGTGGAACAACTTATCAAGGCAAAGGTCTGTTGCTGCCAAAGGTGCAGTTAACCGATGTGAATACTTTCGGATTAACCGGTGGAGATGAAGATGAAGCCGTAGGGATGATTATTTATCAGGACGGCGATGCTGTCGACAAGGGAATTTACCTGTGGACTAAGGAATCCGGCCAAGCGGGTGAGTGGAAGTTGATTGCTTCCGTAGAATAATAGTAATAACAAATTAAAAATAAAAGAAAAAGCGAATGAAGAAAAATCTTTTTTTATTGCTGATGCTCATCGGTATGAGCGCAGTAAGTGCAAATGCACAAGTATTAATCGGCGGCAACGGTACGACCGATAATCCTCATGCGGGAGCTATCCTGGACTTATCCAAGGCAACCGGCAAAGGTTTATTATTGCCGAAAGTGGATTTGCAGGCAGCCGATGACTTTACGGTAGCCGG
>JAISKT010000145.1 GCA_031261295.1 Candidatus Symbiothrix sp.
GGTTCGCCCGAATCCCCGATGCGCACCTGCGCATTCCCGTTTGTCGCACCCAAAACGATGAATGCCAGCAATAAAAAAAGATTCTTTTTCATATTATTTTAAAATTATTAATTTCGTAAGTAATGCAAATATTTCAATATCCACTTATTTTGTCTGTTTTCTAAACTAAAGGGCAAGGCAACCGGTAATTATAAATTTAATAAGAATGAAAAAAATCTTGTGGTTGCCTGTACCCTAAGTGATGGGCGGACGCGTTCAATTAGCAAAAAATGAGAGCGAAAAAACCATTGAACCGGAACGCCCGCCAATTTCTACCCCTAAATTCCCTGAAGGGGACTTCCCCCAACCCCCTAAAGGGGGCTTTAGAGACTGCGCATTTTCATTATCGTGCGTCAGCCAAGTCCCCTTTAGGGGATTTAGGGGTGTTTATTATATGTGTTTGTGAAAATAGTTTGACTTGTTCTGCATGTCTGTAGAAATTTATGCTTCCAAGTCCCTATGAAGCGGTTATTTAAAATAAAAAACGTGGGACTGAAACTTTATTTGTGCTTGAGGTTCTAGACTACCTGACCAAACAAATAAATTGAGCCCACGCATTCACGTGAGCGCTTACTTATTATTCCTGTTTGGTCTGAAACTGTCTAGATTTCAAGCACAAGAATATTAGCTTACGCTTTTCTTTAATGAATTATGTCTTTATAATATACTTTCTATTTTGTTATAAAAGCTATTTTGTTCATTTAATTGGCAAAAGTAGTAATTATATTCATATAAACCAAGGAATTACCAAAATTTAACGCTCCCATAGTTCAAACCTTTTTTTTGAAAATCGTTAATTATCTAATTAATAAACAATTAACGATTTTCGCGGGATTGAGGGTCAAGCAACGTCATTTCGAGCGAAATCGAGAAACCGCAATGACAGGGGAACGGATGTTCTTAGTTTATAATAATTTTGTGAGCGCTTATTTTATCATTGGATTTTATTTTCACCAAATAAACGCCTTTGTTAAAAGAAGCCACCGGAAGACTGCCGTTATTTGGTTTTCCGTTGAAAACAGAACGTCCCGAAAGATCTGTCATCAAGATATGATCTACTTGTCCGTCAAAATAAAGCACATCGCTTGCCGGATTGGGATATACTTTTAAAGGAGCAGCCGGCTCTATTGTTTTAATTCCAACGTTTTCTCCTAAACTGACAACATAGCTTACGGGAATGCCGGTCGCGGGAGATGCGAACGTGGAAACAAAAACCTTTCCATCGGCAGACGGTTTTATGCTGCCGGTAATCAAGCTGTCCCTCACGGTATCCCAACTGAATAACAAATCCGGTTTGATATTCAATTGGTTATTTGTTTTTTGTAAAATCCAATCAGCAATACCGATAGAAGCATCAGTTGTTCCGGCCGGTACTACGTATGAATTTTTTGTCTGTCCCAAATGAGGCGTAGCATAGAAAAGGTCTCCGTTATCCGTCATATTATAAACCATTGTATTGGGTGCGAAAAAGAGAATAGGCTGTTCGCCGGTTTGCAGGTCGAAATACAAGGGAGAATACAATGAAGAAGGAAGCCAACCGGAAGGATTGGGATCGGGATATTCCGCGGAACTTGTGATATAACGCCCGTTCCCACTTATATTTAAATAATAAACATCAATGCTGTAGCCGGTAAAAAGTTGATTAAACAAGACCTCGTAATAAGCATCCATTTTTTTATTAAATTCATCAGAAGCGGCAATGTATATATTGAGAACCCCGTTGTAGGCGGCGATGGAATCGGGATGGGTAATGTATTCTTCCGGATAATAACGGGGATTTTTAAGCGTCCACCATTCTTCGGTATTTTCGCGGGCAATCAAATAATCTTCTATAGCCTGATTAAATATTTCCCAATCTTCAGCCGTAAAATAGTCAGTCGCATCCGGTTGTACAGGGGCGCTCTCCGGATCGACGAAAGGCAATTCAACGCCGGGATTGAAAATCAGGCTTTCGCCGATGATTTGATACGCCCAATTGTTTTCTGCGTTTTTCTTCCAGACAATCACCAAGTTAAAACTTCCGGAATAATCGACAATACGGCCGGCAATCACTGTCCCGTCGGCTGAAATCCGCAGGGCATCTACGGCTTGAGGCGTGAGATTTGAAAAATCTTTTTCGGGCGCCGGAAGAACCGCATATTCATACGTTCCATCCGTTTGCAAAGTCCATACCAAAGGAATACGCGCCCGGAGCCGGCCATAGTCCAAGTAACCGCAAACCAGCGATCCGTCAGCCGAAATGCCTCTTGCCGTACTTTCAAAGATCGAATCGTCATTGGGAATTGGGAGCAGTGTCCATTCCCGGTTAATCAGAAGCGCCGCATTTCCTCCGGTGGAACCGGCCAGGATGCCATTGTCCGAAACGGCATCCACATAAGGCAGTTCTCCGGGCGCCCCTTCATAATAAACAGGTGTATTGTTTTCAATATCATAAAGATAAATACTGCCGGGGATTCCGCTTTCTTCATCTTCAACAGTAAAGGAAAAAGCCCACTTTCCGTTGGCTGACAACACATTCAGTTTGTTTCCGTCTATCCGGGTAAAGGACTGCGCCCAACAAGCGCTTGAGGACATAAGGGTACACGCAAGGAGTAATAGTTTTGTTTTCATATCAGTAATTAGTTTTATAAAAATAAATTTGAGCGGCAAAGTTAGTGAAAATTGAAGAAAAATACAATTTTTATATTTTGGCTAATTCCGATTATTGTACTACTTTTGCAGAATTAAAAAATGAAAATAATGAAGAAAATGAAATAAATATATTGTTTTCATTTTCTGCGTTCTTTCATTTTTTAATTTTTCATTATATTTCGCCCTTGTAGTTCAACGGATAGAATAGAAGTTTCCTAAACTTTAGATAGCAGTTCGATTCTGCTCAGGGGTACGAGGAGAATATTATGCAGACAAAGCGTATATTTCAAGGGTTGAACGTGGAAAAATTGAACCAAAGGTTTCTACTTTTTAGTCAGGGTATTTCGTGAAAAAAGCCCGAAATTTTATTTTCCGAGCTTTTCGGTTGTACAAATGTATATCAGAGCCTTACGGCTGCCAATTCGTTTCCAAGTGAATTTATAGAATATTGTATTTTTTTGGTTTGCTTTTCCGACGCCAATGTAATTTTATTTTTATATTGACGTAATAAAGAGGCGTTAATACCGGCTTTTTTTGCCAAATTAGTTATATTCAACCAGTCAAAATAGTTGAAAAAAGAAGCTAAATCGTATTTGTATTCAAATTCAGGATTACTGATTTCCCTTGGAACCGGTTTTCCTGTTTCTTTATACATAGCTACGTAATCATTGATTGCCTCCTGTAAATTAGCTTTTGCTTCTTCTACCGAATTTCCCTGAGCATTAATATTATGCTTCTTTGCATTGGTAACATATACGCTATATGTCCCTTCGTCCCATAATTCAACAATAGCTTTCAATTTCATATAAAACAGTTTTTAATTTGTACAAATGTGCAGGGCTATTTTAGCCCTGCATCTTTAGACATACTGTGAAGTGTTCCTCCTTTCAGTTCCTGGCTCTGATGCCTTGAAACCCTGAAATACTTTTTAGTAACAGGACTATACCAGACATCATGCTCTTTACCATGACTTACAAAGTAGCAACCAGCATCGGCAGCCTTTCTAAGAAACTCTGATGTTTTCATTTCAAAGGTCATTTGTACGCCACAAAGGTAAGATTTATTTTTAATTCTACCAAATTTTTTATAACGATTTTGTTATATTTTTATTATTCAATGGAAATACGCTTACGTTGATTGAAAACGGACAAATCCGGGTTGCGGATACGCGGGCGGATTTTGGCCAAATCGAAAAGCGCATAAGAGCCGGAATCGAACAGAAATTCAGGTCGTTGCCAGAATTTTAAGGAACCGGATCGTACCCGTGGCCTCCCCACGGATGACACCGGCAAATCCTCTTCACCGCCAGCCAACCGCCTTTGAACGGCCCGTATTTTTGGATGGCCATCATCGCATATTCCGAACAGGAAGGAACATACCGGCACATCGGTGGAGTCAGGGGAGAAATGCAGTTCCGATAAAAACGAATGGGTAGAAGCGCTATAAAAATCCCTACCTTTTTAAGCTGTTCTTTCATGTTAATTTCGTTTTTAAGCTATTCAGCGCTTTTTTCATCGCTGTTTCTATTTCGCCGAAAGCGCCTATTTCATTGCTTACATAAATGAAAGCAATCAATAGCCCTTTATTTTCCGCTTCAAGAAATTCGCACAGGATTTGTTTATTCAGGCGGTAAGATTCCCTAACTATGCGTTTCACCCGGTTTCGTTTCACAGCCCGCTTAAACCGTTTTTTAGGGACGCTTACCAAAATGGAAACCGGAACTCCCGATGCCGGTTTTTTCTCCACATAAACGACACGCAAAGGATAAACCATAAAGGAAGAAGCCCCATCAAATAAAAGGTCAATTTCCGTCTGTTTGGAAACCCGTTCTTCTTTCGTAAAAGTACACCCGTAATTCAATGATTGATAGTTCCTTATTTACGTTTAGGTAATTTTTTGAGATAATTTTCCAACGCGCCGGTCATGGAAGGGGCTTCCGGATTCGGAGCTTCAATGTCCAAACGCAAACCGGCATCCTTTACCGCTTTGGCCGTTGTCGGGCCAAAAGTGCCGATGGCGATTTCGCCTTGCTCAAAATTGGGAAAATTCTTTAGTAGAGAAGCGATTCCCGCCGGAGAGAAGAATAACAGCACATCGTAATCGAATTTTTCTTCCGGTGTAAAATCATTGCTCACCGTCCGGTACATCACCGCTTTCGCGTATTTGATTTTTTTCTGATCCAGCAAATGAATCAAATCTTCTTTATGCACGTCCGACACAGGCACCAGGAAATTTTCTTTATTGTGTTTATTGATAGGAATAATCAAATCTTCCATCTTGCCGGAGGCCGGGAAAAATATCTTCCGTTTACGATAGACAATATATTTTTGCAGATAAACAGCAATTGCCTCTGTCACACAAAAATACTTCATTGATTCAGGAATCTGGATTCGCATTTCTTCACACAGACGAAAGAAATGGTCAATAGCTGTTTTTGCTGTAAAAATAACAGCCGTGTGATCTGAAATATTTATTTTTTGTGTTCTAAAATCTTTAGCAACAACAGGCTCAACCTTGATGAACGGTCTAAACTCAATCTGAACGCCATATTTTTCAGCAATATCGTAATAAGGCGATTTTTCCGTGGTTGGCTTAGGCTGGGAAACAAGAACTTTCTTTATTGAGACCATAAAGTACCATTTTGCATCATGAAAATTAAATAACCGAATGCCTTATACAATAAATATAGAGGCACTATTTCTTGGGCGCAAAGGTACAAAATAAAATAAAGCAAAAGACTCTTATGGTGAAAAAATATTACGTATATCTTATAAATCATTAACATTTCGATGAAAAGAAAATAGATAATATTAAAATAAAAACAAAAATAATAAGCGCTGCTTACATAAAACATCAATAAGGTTGGAATAAATAAAACGAATCCGCTTAATGATAGGATAGAAAACAAATTAAAATTTAGTAGAAGTACATTTTCTTTCGGGAAAAATACATTCCCGATTAAAACAGTGGAAGCGAATTTATATAAAATAAAAACGATAATCAGTAAGGAAAAACTTCCTAATGTCCAAAATAGCTGTTGGGCAATTGTTTCAAAAGGGATATCCCGTGTGTGGAAAAGCGTACAATAAATAATGACAGCCGTAAGGATAACCGTTTGCAAACACAGCAATATTTTCGTTAAAAACTCATTGTCAACCGGTTCGGTGAAAATACTTTGGCGGTTTCCTTCCCGGAATATGCTGTGCAACATCGAAGAAAACAGTCTGAATCTTTTGCCCAATAGTTGCATGCTGATGAAAAAGCAGAACAGGAAAAGCACAAACCCCCAGTTTTGAGCCACGGGCCATTCGGAAAGCAATTTTTCTTCAAACATTTCTTCCATCATGCGAGTAATCTTAGAGCTTCTTCCGGTGTTTCCGCCACCGACCAAAGCGATAAATCTTCCGGGGAAACAAATTTTTCCCGGCCGGCTTTCTGCAACAATTGGATTAAGTCATCATAAAAATGATGGATATTGAGGATAACGATGGGTTTGGAAAACAGCTCCAGTTGCTTCCAGGTAATGATTTCCAACAATTCCTCCATCGTTCCGAATCCCCCGGGAAGCGCGATACACGCATCCGCTTTTTTAGCCATCAACTGTTTCCGGCTATGTATATCCGGAGTGATAATCCGCTCGGTCAGCGAATCGTGCACCCATCCTTTCGCTACCATAAATTCCGGGATAATCCCGATTACTTTCCCCCCGTTTTCCAGGACGGCATCTGATACGGCGGCCATCAATCCGGTGTTTCCGGCGCCGTTGATACAAGTTATGTTGTTTTGTGCCAAAAGTTTCCCTAATTCTTTAGCCGCCTGAAAATAAACGGGAGGCACAAGAGAACCGGATGCGGCATATACTGTAATTGTCATGCTGCAAAATTAATAATTTTATTTTACCTTTCTTGACAAATTTCAAATAAAAGATACCTTGTTCGGACGCGAAATATATGAAATTTTAAGGTAAAAAAAGCAGCTCGAAAGCTGCTTCTCCGGAAGATAACCTTTCAATTATCTAACATTTTACTCAACACCCCGGAAGGGTGTCCGGGTCGCTCGTCGCGGTGCCCGTAAGGGCTGTTTTATATAGCGATACCCAGTAGCCGCTTTTCTAATTCTTTTACAAAGGTAATTTAATTTATAAATAAAAACAAGAAAAATACACTCATTTTTTAGTTATTGAATACAATGCGTTGTCCGCTAAACCTTTAGGGTAAAGGCAACCAAGCGCGGGTTTTCATTCAAAAACCTCGTGAAGTATTTCTAAGGATTTTATTTCCGGGAAATTGGTCAAATGCAACCGGTAATACTCTATTATCCGGTAGATGATATTTTTACGTTCTTTTCCGGAAAATTTGAAGTTGGCCATATTGTCGTAACTCATTCGCAATAAATTGAAAAACACCCCACTCTCGTCCGGATGGAGGAAATGGACATGCATGGGTTTGTAAGAAACAAAAACGCCATTTTGCAGGTCAAAATACATTCCTTTCACATATCCGCCGCTGTCCGGGTAAAATCCGAGGAATTGGCTTAGCCGGATCATGAATACCAAGTGAAAATTCGCATAATTTTTGTCATACAACTCCAACACCTGAACCGAGCGGAAAATATAATCAAACAACAGTTTATCCGGTTGAGCGTCCCGCACCACTTTCCCGATAAATTCCACTAAGAAAATGCTGATCGTACTTTTGACCGGATTATTCAACAGGGAAATCAACGGAATATGTACTTTTGCTTCCTTGATACGCTGTATATTCCGGAGATTGAGATGCTCTACCTCCAAATCCAGGACAGACAAGGGGTGAAAAACCGATTTAGGAACGCGCGTCTTTTTCCCTTTGGCTTTCGCAATCAAATAAGAAACAGGCCCAAATTCTTCGGTAAGCAGGTGAACAATCGAATAAATATCGCTATAATTCGAATTGTAGAGGACGATGGCTCTTGTTTTATGCAACATTTGGACAAAGATAGAAAATTTCATAAAAAAAGGCGAAGATATTTTTGCAGATTTAAAAATAAACTATATCTTTGCACCCGCTAAAGTCAATAATGGTCCATTCGTCTATCGGTTAGGACGCCAGGTTTTCATCCTGGAAAGAGGAGTTCGATTCTCCTATGGACTACAAATAAAAAAGAACAAATAAAAGAATTAATTAGAGATGGCAAATCATAAATCATCTGTAAAGAGAATCCGGCAAACGCTAACCAAAAGGTTACGGAATAAATACTATGCTAAAACGGCAAGAAATGCAGTGAGAGATCTCCGGAATTCTACTGATAAAACCGAAGCAAGCGAATTGTATAAAAAAGTAAGCTCCATGCTGGATAAATTGGCAAAGAAAAATGTTATCCACAAAAATAAAGCAAGCAATCTAAAATCCAAATTAGCTTTCCACGTTAATAAATTGAATTAAAAATCAGTTCTTTATTTAATCTCATAAAAGAGCCGGTCTATAACAGACCGGCTTTCTTTGTATCCGTATTCTAATTCAGCTCTTTTTACCGCTTTTTATTTTTCTTTTGTTGTTCTTTCAGCATCGCTTGTTGTTGCCGTTGCGCTTCCTCCAATTTCGCCATGAAACCGGATTTTTTCTTCGCCGGTTTGGCTTTGCTCTTATTGGCTTCCAACTTGGCCAACAAGTTTTCTTCATTCAGGAAGAAACGGAACGCCAGGGTTTGAATGATCGTTATCAGCGTGGAAACCAAATAATAATAATTCAATCCGGCAGGGAAAGAGTTCAACCAGAAAAACATCATGACCGGCATCAGGTACATCATCCATTTCATTCCCGGCATCTGTTCCTGGCCCGTATTCTGCTGATCCATCGTGTATTTGGTATTGATAATGGTCACCGTTGACATCAACAGGCAGAACAAACTGATGTGATTGCCAAAATAAGTGGAAATGAACGGAACGTTGGCATTCCAGTGAATCAGCGAATCGTAAGTGGATAAGTCGCTCGCCCACAAGAAACTCTGGTGCCTCAATTCAATGGCGGAGGGGAACAACATATACAAAGCGAACAGGAACGGCATTTGCAACAACATCGGCAAACAACCGGCCATCGGATTGACACCCACTTGTTTATACAATTCCATCGTTTTCTGCTGACGGGTCACGGCATTGTCCTGTCCCGGATATTTCTCGGTAATCGTCTGGATTTGCGGTTTGAGTACGCGCATCTTGGCCGACGACATAAAGGATTTCCAGGTCAATGGGAATAAAGCCGTTTTGATAATCAACGTCAGCAAGAAGATGGCTAATCCCAAACTTCCGCACCAACCGGTCAACCAATCAAAAATGGGTATGATAATGTATTTGTTGACCGCCCGGAAAAGACTCCAACCCAGCGGAACTAATTTTTCCAATTCCAGATTTTGTCCCTCAAATTTGGTTTTATCATAATTTTTCAACAAGCTGTAATCATTGGGGCCGAAATAGAAGTTGAATCTAACCGGTTCGGTATTTGTAATGTTATACGGAACACTGGTGTAGGTGTTGTATTCCTTCATATATTTTTTGTCGTCGGGCAGGTATCTTGAATCTAATTTAGCCGATTCAAAGTTTTCCCCGGCAATCAGCACGGAAGAAAAAAACTGGTCTTTGTAGCCGATCCATTTCAGCCGGTTGGAAATATTTTGGATGTCGTCTTTGCTTTCCCGCATTTGCTCTACATCATCCGACAGGAATTTATAAGTCAGGCGGGCGTAACGTTCTTCAAATTTCCGTCCTTTTTCCTGTTGGCGTATTTTTTGCATCCATTGGATATCCAATGTACGCATGGCCGGTGAAAGTTCCGTTTGCAGATTGTTGGAAACCACCTCAAAATCCACCATATAATCGTCCGGATGGAGTGTATAAACAAAATCCAAGGATTTGTTTTCTCCGGCATTCAAGCGCAAAGTCGTTTGCAATTCCGAATCGGGAATCACTTCAAAATAAAAATCATTGGTATTCAGCACCCGGTTGTTGGCTGTGATAAACGTAATTCCGAAAGCCGATTCGTCCTTATCAAACAAAAACAAGGGTTCCCGATCGTGATTGGTGAATTTTTTCAACTGAACCGAACAAATGCGTCCGCCTTTGGCGCTCAATTTAATTTCCATTAAATCGTTTCCTATCGTTACTAAGTCTTCCGTTCCTTGAGCCGAAACGCCGAAACTTCCGTATTTGTCACTCAGTTGAGCCAATCGTACGGAATCCGTAACTTCCGGATTATCCAATACATTGGCCGGCGATTTTTCGGCCGCTGCGGCCGCCGCCACTTCAATCAGTTCTTGCTGTTGAACCAATGCAATCGAATCGCGGTATCTTTGCTGCGCGGCTAATTGTTCGGGACTGGGACGATTCAAATAAGAGAATCCAATGAGGACTGCGACGATGAGTATAAATCCAATGATAGTATTTTTGTCCATAACTGTTAAGTTAAGAACTAAAAACTAAAAACTAAAAGTTGGCTGACGCCTGTTAGTTACCGCGCTTCGCGCAACTTTTAGTTTTTAGTTCTTAGTTTTTAGTTTATTGATGCTTCTATAAAACTCATAAATAATGGGTTAGGCCTTACAACGGTGCTGTTGTATTCCGGATGGAACTGGGTGCCTACATACCATTTCAATTCCGGTATTTCCACCACTTCCACTAATCCGGTGTCGGGATTGATTCCCGTACATTTCATGCCTTCGTGTTCAAATTGTTCTTTGTATTCGTTGTTAAATTCATAACGGTGCCGGTGCCGTTCCCGGATTAAATCGCTGTTATAGGCCTCGTAAGCTTTCGAATCTTTTTCGAGTTTACAATCGTAAGCGCCCAAGCGCATGGAACCGCCCATGACCGTCAGGTGTTTTTGTCCTTCCATGATGTCGATGACTTTATGCGGCGTGTGGTCGTTCATTTCCGTAGAATTGGCATCTTTCCATCCCAGCACGTTGCGTGCATATTCGATGACCATACATTGCATTCCGAGGCAAACCCCGAAAGTGGGTTTATTGTGCTCGCGTGCATATTTCAAAGCGATAAATTTACCTTCAATCCCGCGCTGGCCAAATCCCGGCGCCACCAATATGCCGTCCAAATCACCCAATTGTTCCGCTACATTTTCTTCGGTCAATTTTTCGGAGTGAATCAGGCGCAAGTCCAATTTACGTTTATGATACGTAGCCGCCTGAAGCAGGGATTCGTTGATGGATTTATACGCATCCGGCAATTCAACGTATTTGCCGACAACGCCAATCTTGACGGTTTTGTCGGCCGTTTTCATATTGTCAAGGAATTTTTTCCAACGGGTCAAATCCAAATCTCCTTCGGGCATGCCCATTTTTTGGAGGACAATCTTGTCCATTCCCTGGTTGGCCAACACGACCGGCACTTCGTAAATACTTGGTACATCGTACGATTGAATAACCGCATCTTCATCCACATTACAGAAAAGGGCTACTTTCCGGCAAATATTTTTGGACAGTTCATTTTCGGTACGCAGCACCAGGATATTCGGTTGCACGCCTTGTTCCTGGAGCAATTTAACGGAATGTTGTGTCGGTTTCGTTTTTACTTCCTTGGCGGCTGCAATGTAGGGTACATACGTCAAATGCACGCACAAACAGTTTTTCCCCAGTTCCCAACGCAATTGGCGGACGCTTTCTATATAAGGTAACGATTCGATGTCGCCCACCGTACCGCCGATTTCCGTAATGATGAAATCGTATTTGCCGGTTTTCCCCAAAATCATGACATTCCGTTTGATTTCGTCGGTAATATGCGGAACTACCTGTACGGTTTTCCCCAAAAAATCGCCCCGGCGTTCTTTATCAATTACATTTTGATAGATGCGGCCGGTTGTAATATTATTGGCCTTGGAGGTCGGAATATTCAGGAAACGTTCGTAATGCCCCAAATCCAAATCCGCCTCATGACCGTCCTCGGTTACATAACACTCCCCGTGTTCGTATGGATTGAGCGTACCCGGATCAATATTGATATATGGATCAAACTTTTGAATCGTAACCCGGTAACCCCTTGCCTGAAGTAATTTGCCTAATGAAGCGGCGACAATTCCTTTTCCCAAGGATGAAACTACACCGCCTGTAACGAAAATATACTTTGTTTCTGCCACGCTGATAAATTTTTGCTATTAAGCGTACAAAGTTACATTATTTTTAAGGAGAATACAATAAACAGGCTTAATTTTTCCGGAAAGAATTATAGCGGGCGTTCCGGTTCAACGGTTTTTTGCTCTCATTTTTTAATGCGTTGGAGGCGCCCGCTAAATAAATTTTGACGACAAAGATACATATTAAAAATTTAATATCAGCCTTAGTGCTCTCTAAAAAAGTTATTTTTTGCTAATTCCTTGGTTTATATAAAAAAAGACATTACCTTTGTTAATTGAATAAACGATAAAACGGTTTTATTACAAAATAGAAAGTATAGTATAAAGACATAATTCATTAAAAGAAAAGCGTTAGCTTTTATTCTTGCTTTAGAAATCTGGACAATTTCTACACATACAAGGATAAATAAGAAAGCGCTCACGTAGAATTCGTGGGTCTAACTTATTTGTATGTGTGGGTCGTCCAGAACCTCTAAAGCAAATAAAGTTATCAGTCCCACGTTTTTTATTTTAAATAACCGCTTCTCAGGGACTTGGAGGCATAATTTCTACAGGCATGCAGAACAAGTCATAGGAAATTGGCGGGCGTATCAGTTCAATGGTTTTTCGCTCTCATTTTAACTGTTTGAACGCGCCCGCCCATCGCTTAGGGTAAGGCAACCCACAAGATTTTTTTTCATTCTTATTAAATTTATAATTACCGGTTGCCTTGCCCTTTTATAAAACAGGTGTTATGCGCCTTATACGAAATACAAATTTAAATTATACAAATAATATGAAAACAAAGTTTTTTTTAATGCTGGCGCTCATCGTTTGGGGTGTGGCAAGTATGAATGCGCAGGTGCGCATCGGGGATTCGGATAACCCAACTCAAGGCGCTATCCTCGATTTGAACAATACCGGCGGGTACAAAGGCGGACTCTTGGTGCCCAACGTAAGTTTAACAACTTTGACGGCTGTAACGGATTTGACTTCACCGGGGGATGATGCCGATTTAAAAGGTTTAATCGTGTACAATACGAATGCGGGCCTGTTGGGAGGCGCCGGACTCTTTGTCTGGGATGGAACGAAATGGAACAGTGTCGCCTTTAATCCGGGTGATTATTCAGCTCCTGTCCCTACCGGAATCAGTATAGTTATGACCGGCACGTCGTGCTTTGATGTACGGGAAGCTTTGGTCGCTACTTCGCCTTACACGGTTTTAGTAACCGGAGCCAAATCGGTGGATAAGATTACCTGGGCGATAGA
>JAISKT010000180.1 GCA_031261295.1 Candidatus Symbiothrix sp.
AGATTGACGGAATCCACATCGCTACCCAACCACCACCAGCGTGTCCACGGTTTGGCTTCCTGCGTAATTTCAGGCCACAGCACTTGCTCGGATGTTGTACATCCAAGCAACAACGAAAAAAGGATAAACAAACAATATCGTTTCATGATAGTATTATTTAAGATTTGAAACCACAAAGTACGATAAAAAAACAAAGCAAAGCAATGGATTATTATTCAGATACAGGGGTGGATTGTTCAAAACTTATCAGGAGAATCGTTGCAAAAATACCTTCGGCGACATGTTGGCGACAATCATTTCATCAATCCATTGTCCCTAAGTAACTTCGTGTTTTGTACGAAAATCCGTTTGCAGCAATTTGATAAATTGTGCGGCTGTTTCAATAATTCACAAAACAGATGCCTTTTTGATGCCGGGATTACTTTCCTTTATATTCACTCGGCGACACACCCGTATTTCGCTTAAAATATTTCCCAAAAAAGGATTGAGAAGGGAAATTCAACTCCTCGCTGATTTGTTGAATCGTCATATTGGTAGATTTGAGAAGGGCTTTGGCTTCCAGAATGACATAGTCGTCAATCCATTCAGATACGGATTTACCCGAGGCTACTTTGATTACCTCTGACAGATATTTCGGCGTAAGACAAAGTTTGTCGGCATAAAATGCCGTTTCGCGTTGCATACGATAATTTTCGCGCACAAGATTAGTAAATTTTTCGACTAATACTACTTGACGGTTTGGCTTTTCCGGTTCGATAATCTTTTCAAAACTCGGACGTGCCATATAATACGATACCATTGTCAAATGTTTTATCATTTCCAAACGGTAAGGATTGTCGGTCATTGCCATAAGTCGTTTGAGGATAAAAAGGAATTTGCGAATAAATAGCATACTCTGACTATCCAGTTGAGCGTAAGGATTTTTCCGAATGGCAGTAGCAATCGGTAACCGCTCGTCAAGGTAGGGCTGAACTTCGAGGGAAAAGTTCTTGGAAAAAATAAGGCATTGTCCCGCAAAATCCTCGCTGATAAATTCATAACTCAGGATTTGGTTGGGTTGGACAATCAGCATAAATGGGGCAACTAAATTGCAGGGTTGCATATCTATTGTGCCGCGAACGGTCCCCTTCGTGCAAATCATAACCACCAACATATCAATTTTGAATGGATAGTTGAATAGCGGCAACATGGAAAAATCATCGAGCAAAATAAAATCGTTGCCGATACTTTCGCTTTTCGCCCTGTTCTTTATGTCGTTTTGCCACATCAGCGGCGTTACAGTCCTTTCCATGAAGTCATTACTGTCAAGTTAGCAGCTGTTTATCTCAAATGTTCTATTTCTTTTTTGATTTCTTCAATCACTTCTTTGTTTGCTATTTCGCCGTCAAGACTGTAAACGATAAAAACTTTACCGCCAAAATCTTGCGTAAATGCTTCAAAACTTGCTTTCATTCGTTCGGACACAGAATAATTGCCAAAATTGGACTGTGCGGTTACCGGTTTTATCTGGATTCCAAATGCTTTATTTTCAGATATGTATCCTAAATAATCAATATCGCCTGCATGGTCAAGTTCTGCGGCAGTAACATTCCGTAGGAATGTATCGCTCGGTAGAAAAGGCAACCCAGCATATATTGTGGCATTCCGTAGGAATGCATCCTTAATCTTCAATCGGTTTAAATATATATTTTTCATCGTATTCCAAATCAAAATCTTTTAATATTTTTTTATATTCATCTAAAAATGTTTTCTTTTTATGATGTTCTTCCTGTGTTTCAATATAATTTGCAACTTGCGAAATATGTGATTTACTGTAAGAAAATGCACCATATCCTTCTTGCCATTGAAATTTACCTAAAACTAATCGTTCTTTGTTTATCCATTCCGAACTGTCGCGCTTAACCTCTTGTATCAAATTTGACAATGCCTGCGTTGGACGAAAACCAAACAAAATATGAATATGGTCGGGCATTCCACCAATCGACAAAACCTTGTGTCCATGTTTTTGAATGATTGTGATAATGTATTTATACAGTCGTTCCTGCCACGATTTATTTATCAATGATATTCGGTTTTGAACCGAAAAAACAGCGTGAATATGAATTTGTGTAAAGGTATTTGCCATTTTTTTAATTTGCTAATTTAAAATTGGGTACATTCCTACGGAATGCAGGGTTTGGGAAAACATCATTTTTTCTACCGAGCGATGCAATCCTAACGGATTGCGAAATCACTGCACCTACTTTGTTTGAGCGAAAGAGTTGATACGTTTGGCAAGCATGGTTCAATACCTCTTCTTTTTTGCTGAATTCGAGGGAATATTTTTGTTTTAGCATGGTACGAGTATAAATATTCACAATATTGATAATTAATTCAGACAATCAAAATTATCTATTTTATCTTCAAGACCTTTATCTTTCATTGCCTTTCTTACTAATTCGACAGCTTTAACTTCATATCCTAATGTTGTAAAGAATTGAATAGTAGAAGTAATGATTAATTCAACAAAGCAAAAATAATGTTCCGAATAGGGAGTGTGATTATATGCTTTCCAAAGATTTACCGCAGCTACAAACATATCATGAAAACCATTAAAATCAGGATTGGATTTACTATTTTCTGGAATGTAAGTTATTGCAGGCCATAAAATTTCGTAGAAATCAGTGTTTTTTATTTTTCGTATATATCTGCTTTTTATTACTTCATTTAATTGGTCATATGTATTTTGTTCAAAAACAATCCGAGGTCCCTTTATTTTAGATTCCAATTCAACAGCCCTAACAACTGCTTTTCCTGCAAGGCTTTTCAATTTTTGAGGCTTACTATCTACAATTCCCCACAAATCAAGTGGAAACACTTCTCCATAAACTACTCCTCCTCTAAAAATAGTTGGGTGATAATGAGTATCAATCATGGTGGAATTTATCTGACCATCTTCGCTTAGACTAAAACTGACCATATCTCCTTTTGTCGGGTCTTTTAAATCTTTGGGATTAATATAAAAATGCGAAGTGAGGTGAAAGCAGTTATAAATGAATGAACTTATTTGAGTGACAAAATTATTTATATCATTGGAAACAATAAAAATTGAATCAGAAAATGGTAAAAAATATTCGAAGCAATCTATTGAATTTTTTTTTGCTAATTCCTTTAACTCATCAATGTACGAATCAACAGGATATATTTGGCTATTTCTAATTTTACTGTTAAGTATCGTATTATAATTAGAGAACACCATCATCGCATCCCCAGTATTTTTTCTCACATGATTAGAAAATGCAAGTAAATCTATATAAGCAACTACTTTTTCATCCATAAGATTATACATTTACAAATTTATTTTTATACTTATACTCTACATTCTCATCCACATCAGCCAACCCCGCCTTCAACAAGTGCGCATTAATAAAAGTCTTATTTTCCAAATACAAATTTTCCGTACCATAATCTTTGAGTTGCCAATATGGCGGGGAAGTAACAATCAAATGAACACTCTTGTCTTTGAGTTCGCTCATCCGGCGGCTGTCACCGTTGATTATTGTATGTGTCGTTTTATTGAACATTTTTTATTCTTTATTTCTACAAAAGTAATCATTTTTTCAATACATATCCGTTTGACTCAAACACAAAATCATCAGCTCGAAGGCAAAAGATATAACTTTTTTGTAAATTCCGCATTTTAGTCTAATCTCAATCCTCTTTTTGCCACACAGTAATTGTTTTTTCCGTCATTTCGTCCAACTCTTCGGCAATATTGACCTTGCGGGGGCAAAATTCCCGCCATACTTTTGTGCCTTAAATTTAATCTGTAAAATTTTTAATATAAAATGATGATAAATAGATTTTTAGTTTTTTGTCCGGCAATGGTAGCGGCTCTTTTCATGACCGCCTGCACAAGCAAAACCGCAATAGAAAAACAGGAAAAAATCATTCCTGTAAAGGTAATGATGGTAGAGACGTTGCGCGCAACGTCTCTACAACGAACGTATGTCGGCACAGTGGAAGAATCGGTTGCCGTTTCGTTGGCGTTTTCAAGCATGGGAACGGTCGAGCAGGTGTTTGTTTCCGAAGGACAACGAGTGCGAAAGGGACAGTTGCTTGCCACGCTCAACACAGCTACGGC
>JAISKT010000207.1 GCA_031261295.1 Candidatus Symbiothrix sp.
TTTTTTTGTAAAGAGAAGATCGGATATATCATTCTCTCCTCAAATTAATGTCTAATAAAAAAATTACGATGAACAAGATTAAATTAATCATTCGGCTTCATGGGCAGGGAAATGGCTCACGAAGCATTAGCAGTAAAATTGGATTAGTTCGTAACACAGTAAAAAAGTATTTGGATATTTTCCGTTCCTCTGGGATGGATTATGATACTTTTTTCAAGTTGAGCGATAGTGAAGTGGCAAAAATGTTCAATGTTTCAGAGAACCGCTATGTCAGGAGTGAACGGTTGGAGACCTTGGAATCCTTGCTCCCGGGACTTTGTAAACAACTCAAACGAAAGGGAGTAACCCGCGAAGAACTCTATAAAGAGTACCGCGAGAAACATCCTCAAGGTTATGGTATTTCCAGCTTTAATGCCCATATCAGTTTGTATCTGGGCAAATGGAATCCCGTGATGCATCTGGATCACAAGGCAGGAGATAAAATGTATGTTGACTTTACAGGCAGACGGCTTAGTATAACGCCATGGGATTCAGTCGTTCCGGTGGAAGTCTTTGTTGCCATTCTCGGATGCAGTCAACTCACTTATGTGGAAGCCGTAGCCAGTCAAAAGAAAGAAGATTTCATATGGGATTGTGAAAATGCACTGCGTTATTTTGGCGGTGTTCCTTTAGCTATTATTCCGGATAACTTAAAAGCGGCAGTTACCAAAGGCAGTAATTACGAAGCGATTATCAATCACGATTTTTTTGCTTTTGCCGATCATTATGCCACGACTGTTCTTCCCGCCAGAGTTTATAAACCGAAAGACAAATCTTTGGTTGAAGGCGCTGTAAAGCTCATTTACAGAAGTATTTTTGACAAATTGTCGGACAGGGTGTTCTATGATCTTGAATCGCTTAACATTGCTATCAGAGGCGCTTTGGAAAGCCATAACAGCAAACCGTTTTACAAGAAAGATTACTCCCGCCGGGATTTATTTGAAGAGATTGAATTTGAGACGTTGCATCGTCTGAACCCATTTCCTTTTGAGTTAAAGAAGCAACTTGTCTTGACAGTAATGAAAACCGGCTACATCCGTTTGGCGGAGGATGAGCATTATTACAGTGTCCCGTACAAGTATATCGGAAAGAAAGTAAAAGTGCTTTATTCTTCTTTGGATGTAGAGATTTATTATCAATACGAGCTTTTGGCCACACACCCCAGGCATCTTGATAAGTATCAATATACGACACAAAAAGAGCATTTGGCCTCGCAGCATCAGTATATTGCCGATTGGTCGCCCGATTATTTTTTGAAGCGGGCTTTGGATATACATGAGGTTGTGGCAAAGTATATTAATTACATACTCGGCTCCAACAGTTATCCTGAGAAGGCGTATAAGGCTTGCAGCGGTATTTTGCATTTCCACCAACAGGTTGGTTCCAAAAGGCTTATCAATGCCTGCCGACTGGGGGACAGCCTTAAACAATACAGCTATCTAAGCATTGAAGGGATACTCAAAAATGGCGAAGATATCCTCTTTGAACAAGAAATGAGTGAAGCAGTCGAAAGACAAATCCCCTCTCACGAGAATATCCGGGGGAAAGAATATTTTCAATAATTAAAAAACAAAAACAATGAACTCAGAAACATTAAACAAGATGCGCAAAATGCATCTGAATGGCATGTATGAAGCATTTAAGAGCAATCTGGAATCTTCCATCAAAGAAAATTTGACCCCCGACCAGTTAGTGGCCTATTTGGTGGGGCACGAATGGGACAACCGGCGTAATGCGGGTATAGCCCGATTGATAAAGCAAGCAGCCTTCCGTTATCAAGCTTCCATAGAGGCGATAGATTACTCTGTAGAACGGGGTTTGGATAAGAATCAGATACACCGTTTGGCAAGTCTGGATTTTATCAAGGAGAAAAAAGACTTGTTTATTACGGGCAGTACTGGAACAGGAAAAAGCTACCTGGCCTCCGCCCTGGGGTATCATGATTGTCAAAACGGATATAAAGTGATGTATGCTTCCACCTCGAAACTCTTGGGACAACTCAGGGTTGCTAAAACGAAAGGAACTATCCTGCAGGACTTGAAAAAAATCGAACGGCAAGACTTGTTAATCCTGGATGATTTTGGATTACAGGCCTTTGACGTGCAAGGCAGAGGAGCTTTGCTGGATATAATTGAGGATCGTCACGAAAAACGGTCCATGATTATCACTTCTCAAATACCGGTCAAAGGTTGGTATGAGGTCATCGGCGAGAAAACAATCGCTGATGCCTTGCTGGACAGAATCGTACACCAGTCTTTGCGGGTGGAACTCTTTGGAGAATCTCTTAGAAGAAAAAAATATATCCAAGAGAATATGTATGTATAAACGCTATTAATTAACAAAAAATCAAGAAGGATTATCCGATCTTCTTCTCTTTATTTTTACTAAAATTTATCACAAAACACCTCAAAAAAGAGAGTAAAATAAACCCGTTTTTTTACAATAAAAAAAACACAACTTTTACGTTTTTGAAAATTAACTTTACCGGGTCAATTTGATTTGGCGGAGGGGGGCAATTTGCACTGGTTTTTCCAGTAGGTCAATATACCTCTAAAACAGAATGGTTTCCCGTTTCAAAAATTCCTTGTTTGGCTTTTGACCACAAAGAAATAGTGGATAAAGCCATCCAGCAACTCAAACGAAAAATTAGACATCAACCCATTGGTTTTAATCTTTTGCCGGAGAAATTTACCCTCCCTGAATTGCATCGGCTTTATGAAACGGTGTTGCTCAAGCAATTAGACAGGCGCAATTTTCGCAAGAAAATATTGCACACCGGCTTGTTGATTGACCACAACGAAGTGAAAACAGGAGCATCCCATAAAGCGCCCAAAATTTATAGTTTCAATAAAACGAAGTACGAAGAATTATCAAATAATGGATTTTACTTCGAATTATAGTATCTCATATCAGAATAATAGTTTTGGTAATGGGTAATTCAGTGGGATAAATTAATTGGCCAAGCTCCGCAAAAACAGGTAGGCCGATTGGGTAATATCGGTCACTTTGTCTAAATCCAGCGTACTCACTTCATCTATCGGGGTATGGTAATCGGGATGTAAGCCGGTAAAAAACCAAGCTACAGGAATGGTGCGTAACGAAAACGATAAAGCATCGGTACCCCGCGATTTGTGTGCTATCACACTGGGTTTGACGATTATATCCAAGTGATGTTTCGTAATATCTTGGCTTGCTTGTTCGCCTTTGGTAGACAGTTCTTCGGTATAGGCCAAGTGAAACTGCTTCCCTGTTGCGGTATTTTCTATCGTCGCTTCCGGTATCTTAAATTTCGGATACATTTCAGGGAGTAGCCCTTCTCTACCAATCATATCTATATTGATATACGACTTAATCGCTTGTGGTTGTTGAAAGTTCGCTATAAAATACTCCGACCCCAAGTAATTGATTTCTTCCCCATCAAAAAAGGCAAAAATAATACTGCGCAAGGGCTTTTCGCCACTCACAGCAAATGCTTTAGCCAATTGCAAAACCGCTACTACGCCCGATGCATTATCATCTGCACCGTTATATATCTGGTCGCCAACCAAAAGTTCATCCACCCCCAAGTGGTCGTAATGTGCTCCCACGACCACAAACTCATCTGTTCGTTGTCCTTATATGATGCCGATTACGTTGCGCAAATTTAATCGACGATAAGCCCTTTCTTGTTTGTATTTGGCAATAGAATCAGGGCGAACTTCAAACTCCACGCCTTTTTCCCGAGCAGGGCTATACGCCTCAAAGGGCTGGAAGTAACTGTTGTAGTAAGGCTTTACCCCCCACTCTTTTAGTAGCGCTTGGATATACTCGCCTGCGGCCAAACCGCCTTGTTTGCCGGTTTGTCTGCCTTGTAAGGCATCACTGGCAAGGAAAGACAACTGTGCTTCGACACTCTGTTTACTTATACTCTGCAAACCAAGTTCTTCGTAGTTTACAAGATTTTTCTTGCTTGCTTTTTGAGCGTAAGCCCCTGGCAATAATAACCAGAGGCTTACGATAATAAATAATGTTACTTTTCTCATCTTATTTAATGATTATGTGTTTGTCCGTCATCATATCCCGGATGGTCGTCATGTCCGGTTGTCGGCGAGGATATATGTGCGTACAAATAAGCAATTTGTTCTTCCGTCCAGCCGTCGTTGTTTTCCGGGCCGCCTTCATAATTGGGGTCGGCATACGGAGGAGTCGCTGCATTAGAGCCTTCATATCCCCAGTTTTGCCACAATTTGGTGTTCAAGTCGCGTTGTGATTTAGGAAGAGGGAAACGGTAATGTTTCGACTGCACGTTATCTTTTTTACTGGTTGCCGCTACACGTTTCACGGTTTTCTGTAATACTTTCCAACGTTTCAAGTCAAACCAGCGCACTTGTTCATAAGTCAATTCATACAAACGTTCGCGGCGCACGGCTTGTTGAAAACCACGATAGTCTAAGCCGGTCGGCAACTGGGCTTCAGCTAAAGTTGCGGTAGCTGTTCCATCGGCATATTCGCCCACTTTGTAAGCGCGGCGGCGTACTTTGTTGATCGCTTCATAAGCCTCCGCATTAGGCGCTAAGTTGCGTTCGTTGATGGCTTCCGCTTTCACTAACAACACTTCTGCGTAGCGTAAGATAGTGGCGTTGAGTTCGCGGTTTTTAGAACTTCTGGCAGGATCATCCGGGTCAATGTATTTGGCATAACGCGGCTCGTTGAAAATCGTTGTTTGTCCGTTGTCCGGATTGGTTGCCTGGGTAAGATACGTTCCGCGTTTGCGTTGGTCGCGGTCGTCAAAACGGTCGAAGAATGTACGATCGCTCAATACAGCATGTGGCGATTGTTGTTCAAATCCGGTAGAGAAGGAACAGTGGGTCAAGTGATTACCCCCATTTCCGGCGCTTTGTTGTGAGATAACATAGTTGGCAGCGAAAAGGCTTTCCTTTCCGTAGCGACTATCTTTATGCCAATTGTCGCCATATTGTTGTTCTAATTCATAGCCTGTTACCTTGTTGGCATACTCAATGGCTTTATCCAACTTAGCATTAGGGTCTGGGGTATCATCCGTTTGCGCCCAAGTCAGATATGCTTTGGATAATAATCCGTAAGCCGATTGCTGTGTGATACGTCCTTTGTCGTCCGCGCCATAAGCATCTGTGGTGGGATAATCGGCCAAATCGGCTGCCGAATTAATTAAATCTTTCTCTATCTGTGCATAAACGGTTTGCACCGGGTCACGTTCTACATTCACACCGATATTCGGACTATAATCGACGATAAGAGGCACTTCGCCAAATATTTGTACGATAAGGAAATTGAAATAGGCACGTAAAAATTCAGCTTCACCACGCACGCGTTTGCGGATTTTATCCGATACGGGCGTAGCCGGATTGTTCAGTCTGTCGATCAAAAAAGTAGCATTTGCAATGCCGTAATAATGGTCGCCCCATGCCCAGTAGGTATGTGGAATACCATCATGAAAATTGAAAGAAGACAACTGCATCGCCGCATCTTCGGGGGCTGCATCTCCGGCTTTCGTCGCATCGGAGCCAAAATCTACATTCCACGCCACTACCACACTTTCCGATTCCACGAGTGCGGCATATACTCCATTGACTGCCAAGATGGCGTCTTCGTCCGATTGAATGAACGTTGCTTGATCAATTCCATTTATAGGAGTTATGTCAAGGTCGTTGCATGAAGCAAACAACGCTATGATTGTAATTAATAAAAATATCTTTTTCATATATATATATTTTTTTTTTAATGTTTATAAATAGTTTGTTTAGAAAGTCACATTAAGCCCGAATAATACGGTTTTCGATTTCGGATAAGCGCCGTTATCGGTACCTTGACCACCTCGTTCAGCTTCAGGATCATATCCTTGGTAATCTGTCACAGTCAACAAGTTCTGACCGGTAACAAATACACGGGCAAGCAGTCTTGAGCGTTCAGCCACAGGTATTTTGAAATTATATCCAAACGTAACATCGCGGAGGCGTAAATAGGATGCATCTTCGATATAACGGGAGTCTAAAGTAGTATATGCCAAAAGTGAAGCACGGGGGACGTTGGTGTTCGTATGGTTGGGTGTCCAACGATCAGCGAGTACCGCCGATCCGTTCTGGCTTGACGAGGGCGTTTCCAATGAGAGACGCAAAGCATTGTACAGTTTATTTCCATAACTTCCCGAAAGCGCCACCGAAAGGTCGAATTGTTTATATTTCGCTTGACTTTGAAATCCGTAGGTAAATTTAGGTTGAATACTACCAAGTATTACCTTATCATCTTCATCAATTTTATTGGGATCGCCGGCATAATTGGCATATTTGATGTCACCGGCTTGATTCGGTTTTGTCCAAGTGGGCTGTGGGGCAGTCGCTACTTCATTCGGTTGTATAATACCATCAAAGACATAACCATAGAATGTTCCCAATGACTGACCTTCCGTTAAACGGACAGCGCCGTTTGTACTGGGGCTTTCTAATTTTTCTATCCGGTTGATATTTTTTGAAATGTTAGCGCTGGCAGTCCAGTGGAAATTGCGGCGTTCTATTAAAGTGGCATTCACGCTAAATTCAAGCCCTTTGTTGCTGATATTTCCGAGATTGGTCAGTTTGTTGCGATATCCGGTAGTCCGTTCTATCGGAACAGTAACTAACAAGTCGGACGTATATTTATAATAGGCATCCAGTGTAACATTCAAACGATTGTTCAGAAAGCCCAAGTCCGCACCAGCATTGTATTGTGAAGTGGTTTCCCATTTCAAATCCGGATTACCATAATTGGTGCCGGTGTACCCTACTACAATTTTATTACCGAAAGAATAGTTGCGCGGGGTGTATTGGCGCGAGTAGGCATACGCCGTAATATCTTTATTACCCACTTGTCCGGCGCTTGCCCGCACTTTCAACGAGCTGACAGTTCCTTGCGTAAAGAAACTTTCTTCTTCTACGTTCCACGAAAGACCCAAAGATGGGAATACGCCCCATTGATGTCCTTTGGGGAAGTTGGATGAGCCATCGGCACGCAACGATGCGGTCAGGTTGTATCGTTCCAAAAGGGTATAATTGACACGTCCGAAGAACGAATGTCCATAGTCCTCATATCCACCCGAAATAGGGGTGCCTTGTTTTTCGCCACTCTGTACGCTATGATAAGTGAGGGCTTCATTTTTGAATCCGCTGGAGCCGAATGTTGAAGATTCGACATTGGTGGTTTCGTGTGTGTAACCACCGGTCACATCCACATAATGGATTTCGTTGAAATGTTCCTTATAATTAAGGAGAAAATCAACAGAGGTGGAAACCCAATCTTTACCACCGATGGCAGCATAACCGCCAATCAAAAGTCCTTTTGCCGAAGTAGCCGGTGCGTAATAGTTCTGAGTGGCATGCGAAATATTCGTGCCGGCATTCAGTCTTGCCGACAATTGGGGAATAATTTGCCATTCGGCAAAGAAATTTCCGACAACGGCCAAGTTATTTGTTATAATGGTCGATTTAACCAAGTCCGAAACCGGATTGACCGATTTGTCTCCAATGCGATTATCGGATGCATCAAAAGGATTGTAATAATTGAATCCATCATCCGTTGTCGGATCATAAATCTTCATGAGCGGAGAGGTACGAACAGCCGTACTAAAACCGGTATTACTTAATCCGCGTTGTGTTGTGCGGCTCACGGAGAGATTCGTGCCGATTTTGAAGTTTTTGAACACATCTTTATCGAAATTGATACGGCCTACGTAACGTTTCAAATCGGTGTTACGAACAATACCCTCTTGGTCGGTATAATTTCCGGAAACCAAATAGCGATAATCTTCGCCACCGCCACTGATGGAGATGTTGTGATTTTGCGAATACGCTTGTTGGAATACTTCCCCTTGCCAATCAGCCGTTTGACCTTGCGGCAACAACCTGCTTCCGCCCAGATTATAAGGCTGAGAAGGGTCATAAGGACTTTTACCTGTAGTTTCCGCATAGAGGTCTGCCCATTGGTCGGCATTCAATAAATTCAGATTTTTAGACACATTTTGAATGCCTAAAGATGCTGAATAATTGATAGTGCTTTTGCCTCGTTTCCCTTTTTTCGTGGTAATAAGGATAACTCCGTTTGCACCTTGAGCGCCATATATAGCGGTTGCTGAAATATCTTTCAATACATCAATAGATTCGATGTCGGCAGGATTGATACTCGTCAAGGGATTTAATCCACCATCAATACTTCCGCCTGAAATACCGGCGCCACCTACGCCACTCGTTGTTCCACCCAAATTGGTGCTGGTGGCAGTTGCACTGTTGTGAAGAATGAAACCGTCCACAATAAATAAAGGCTCATTGTTTGCAGAGATAGACCCTTCGCCCCGAATGCGGATATTGGAGGTTGACCCGGGCTGACCGGATGTTTCCGTTACTGTCAGCCCTGCGACTGCTCCTCCCAACAATTTATCCAAGGAGGTCGCTTGTTGCTCCAAGGAGACTTTGGAAACGGTAGCAATAGAGCCGGTAAGCTCTTTTCGCTTTTGAGTTCCGTAACCTACCACCACGACTTCATTGAGTAAATTACGATCTTCTTGTAGGCTTATGATTAAAGGCTCGGTATATTCATACACATCCACTTCTAATGTTTTGTAGCCGAGATAGCGAACAGATAGAGTCGCCGGAAGCGATTTTACAGTTAGCGAAAATTTACCTTCCACATTAGATGCGGCGCCTGCTTTTTCTTTTGCTACCGAAATATCCGCGCCAATGATCGGCTCATGGGTACCGGTATCAACAATACGACCCTTTATCTCTACATTTTGCTGCGAGAAAGCAGGAAGAGAAAATGCCGTAATTACTACTGCTATCAAAATTCTTCGTAAAGAATGGATAGACTTGTCAAAATAATTCACTACTTTTGTCATGACTATTTAATTATACAATTAATGGTTATGGGTGCTCTTGATTCCAATTGCAGTCGGTAGAAGGAGCACCCTTTCTTTATAGGGCACAAAAGTAATACACCGATAGTAAACCCACAATACCCTATTTAGGGTATTTTAACCTAAATGGACGTGAAAATGAAAACTATTTCAACAATTTATTAAAATTTCATAAAAAATTTTGGTTAATATAATTTAAAACCGTAACTTCGCATCGGCAATATTTTTTAATAAAAACTTTTTAATTAGGCAATAAGGACAATGAAAATCAACAGTATTTTAAGCATTTTTGCTCCGAAAGATATCAAGTTCTTCCCTTTATTAGAAGAAACCGCGGTTGTTTTGGTTCAGGCGGCAACGCTTTTGGATGAGTTGTTTTCTTCTAATGACAAAGAAAAAATTAAAGAATTGTGCAAACAAATCAAAGTGGAAGAAGTAAAGGGCGACAAGGTAACCGGAAGAATATTCAAGGCGCTCAACGACACGTTTATCACGCCGTTCGACCGGGAAGACATCGGCACTTTGACCGATGAGATGGACGACATCATCGATGTTATCAATCGGGCAGCGCAAAAAGTATTGCTTTTCTCACCGCAAACACTTCCTCCCGCAACGGCGCAATTGGCTGGAATCACCAAAAAAGGGGCTATCGAAATTCAAGCTGCCGTCGGAGAATTATCCAATGTGAAAAAATCCGACAAAGTGATTCGTTTGCATATCAAAGAAATTAAACGATTGGAAGAAGAGGCCGATGTAGTTTACGAAAAAGGAACTTCAAGCCTTTTCCAAAGTGACATACGAACGGTTGAATTGATTAAATTGAAAGAAATCATTCAGGAATTGGAAAAATCGGCCAATAAGATTAACAGTGTAGGTAAAGTTTTGAAGACCATTATTGTAAAATACGCATAATCAGGTAAATAACCCATGATATTACTTTTTTGCATTATCGCCTTGGCGCTTGTTTTTGACTTCATCAATGGCTTTCACGATGCGGCTAATTCCATCGCGACGGTTGTTTCTACCAAAGTGCTAACCCCCACACAAGCCGTTCTTTGGGCGGCGTTTTTCAATTTTGTAGCCTTCTTTCTGGCTAAATATTGGTTGGGTTTTAAGATAGCTGCTACGGTTTCAAAAACAGTTCTACCCGAATTTGTTACGCTGCATGTTATTTTGGCAGCATTGATTGCCGCCATTATCTGGAATCTGATTACTTGGTGGTTTGGTATTCCTTCGTCGTCGTCCCACACGCTTATCGGCAGTCTTGCCGGAGCGGCAATTGCTTATGGCGGTTTTCATACCATCCATTATACGGGGATTGACGGTGTTCTGGTCGTTATTGCTTTCATTTTTGTAGCGCCTTTTATCGGTATGTTTGCCGGATCGCTGATTACGCTAATCACACTGCATATTGCCAAAAACACCAAACCCAAAGACGCCGACCATCGATTCCGGCGATTGCAATT
>JAISKT010000252.1 GCA_031261295.1 Candidatus Symbiothrix sp.
CCGACCGAATTATTGATGAAAAAATTCCTTCAAAAAGAGTAATGTCTTTTGATATTTTTAGTGGCTAAATATTTGATTATATTTGCAGTCTCAATTACACGAATAACCCGTTAAAATAGAAAACGATGAAGACAAAAGGAAAGATTAGTGATTACGTGAAAGCGAATCGAAAAGGGAGTAGGGAGGCGGAATTGGAAGTCTCAGCCGGGTGGACGTCGAAAACGAAAGTCCACAAAAGTAAGAAACAGTACGACCGAAAAGGTCAGAATTGGAAAAGCGATTCTGACCTTTTTCATTTTAAATTTCGTACTTTTGTATTTTCAATTGCATAGATGCGCAAAATTAATTATTGCACATTTATTATTAATTTCAATTTTTATGTTTATTTTTACGGCAAAAATAAAATGATGAACAAAATAACTTTAGGAAAAACCGGTATCATTTCCGACAAAAACGGCTTTGGTGCATTGCCTGTTCAGCGGGTTTCGGAAGACTGTGCCGGATTGCTTTTGAAAAAGGCATACGACAACGGTATCACATTTTTCGACACGGCGCGCGCCTATTCGGATAGTGAACAGAAAATAGGTTTGCACCTCTCTTCTGTGCGCGGAAATATTACCATTACTACAAAAACAGCGGCAAAAAATGCAACTGACTTTTGGCGTGATCTGCACACCAGTTTGACGACACTCAAAACCGACTACATCGACGTTTATCAGTTTCATACGCCGCCGTTTTGCCCGAAACCCGGTGATGAATCGGGCTTGTATGAGGCTATGCTTGAGGCGAAACGTCAAGGCAAAATACGCTTTATCGGTATTACCAACCACAGTATTTTTGTGGCGGAAGAGGCGGTGCTGTCTGGCCTTTATGATACTTTGCAATTCCCGTTCTCATATCTGTCTTCGGAAAAAGAAATTGCGCTCGTCCGGCTTTGCAAAGAAAAAAACGTTGGATTCATTGCCATGAAAGCGCTGTGTGGCGGATTAATTACCAATTCCGCCGCCGCATTTTCGTATCTCAATCAATCCGGTTTCGACAATGTTTTGCCCATTTGGGGCATTCAGCGCGAAAACGAATTGGATGAATTTATCGGGTATATGCAAAATCCGCCGACCTTGACCGGCGAATTGCTGCAAGTGATTGAGAAAGATAAATCCGAACTTGCCGGAAATTTTTGCCGGGGTTGCGGCTATTGTATGCCTACTTGTCCGGCCGAAATTCAAATCAACAACTGTGCCCGGATGATACAGTTGATTCGGCGCAGTCCGTCGGCACAGTGGCTTACGCCGGAAATGCAAAGCGTGATGCACAACATTGAAAACTGCTCTGAGTGCGGTGTTTGCCGTACCAAATGCCCTTATGGTATTGATACGCCAACGCTTTTGAAAGAAAATTTAGCGGATTACAACAATATTTTGTCGGGAAAGACAGTAATTTAGCTTCCTATCGCACGATGCTTTCGGATGAGCTATTTCACCGTAACAGAATAACTAACTCCAATCATCCCATAAATATTATACATATTGAATGCCATTCCGGTAAAATCGGCGGGGAACAAGGAGCGTACTCCCCAGTTTATTTCTCCCCTAAGGGCAAATTTTTTGCAAAACCGCCACTCTTCAGCCAACACAAAACCGTAATCGAAGCGATTTTGTTCTTTTGAAAAATCGAATGAAGCGTGCGGTACATCTATTTTTTCGCCGATGGGACTTTCCCTGCGAATGTATCCGTCGGAAGCTGTTCCGCTGAAATGCGGATGATAAAGGTAAGCGGTATAAATGCCTAATTGGGTCAACCAATGCTCGGAACCGCGGTATGTAGCCATAACAGGAACGGTAAAATAGCTATTGCGTATTTCGGTCGTATTTTTTCCGGTAAAATTGCCGGTCTGAGGGTCGGGATTTCCGTCGATTCTTATCTCAGTGTACAGGCTTTTCACTTGATCGCGAACGGTAAATCCTTTGCTATCCAAAGCGATTTGTGCGGATATTCCCCATTTTTCGTTGAGCCAACGAGTAACTTCCACCGCAATATGTGGCGCAAATGCTTTCGGCGAATATTGTTCTATTGCCCGAATCTCAGCAGGCAAAGGCAACGGAGAACTTCCCCCCAGATTATAACCTCCCAGAATTTTGTATTCCCAAGCTTCTTGTGCATTGCTTCCTAAAAGAAACAAATGCAATCCAATAAAAATCAAAACAATTATTCTTTTCATATGTAAATATCTGTTATTGCGGGCTTGACCCGCAATCCCCTTTTCATCCTTTTTGGTGTTTATTAAACATGTCTTTTCATAGCTTTTAGCTCTTAATTTTCAATTCTCCACCTCATAAATCAACTCCACGTTATCAATAATCAAAGTATTGCCCGGACACCCTTCGTAGTACTGTCCACGATGACTGGAGGCAAAAACAATCGTTATCTTGTATGCATCATTATTCAACTCTTTCCATGAAAAAGGAACAGCGTATGAATCATAATCAAAATCAATTTCAAAATACGTGAAATCGTTTTTTTGCAGGATTGTTGCAGGATTTATTTCTGCACGGGCGATTACATTCGGCGATGTTGCAATATTATCTCCATATAAAAATTGAACCTGACTGTCGGTTTTAAATAACAGGGCATAGATTGAACAAGTATCTTTCCTGGCGCTTAATTTACCGTCCGATTCGATATAATCGCCTGCTCCCTCCTTATAAATATAGTATCCGGTCAATCTAACCGGTTTTCCATCGTTGAACGGGACGCCGAAACGAGTCGAACGCAATGGGTTGGATAATCCGGTTAAGGGATCGAAACCGCCCAGATAGAGTGATCCGGACAAGCATGGGATATTAATAATCCCCATGATATTTCCGGGACCGGCCATTGTCCTCAACTCTGCCGCGGTATTACCGGATACGGGTTGAGCGATTTTACGGATCAAATAATCGGTGGCGGGACGAGTGGATTGATTCCATGCTATTGCTGCTCCGTTATTGCTCGAAAACCATTGCAACGAACCCTCTTTGGGATTTTCGTACAAAAAGCCGGTTGACGGTTTTGCCCAATTTTCAAAATCAAAAACAGACGGAAAATAACTTTCCACTACCGAATAACGTTTTGTATATTCTTTGCTTTGGGAAGTTACGTCAATAAAGAAAAGCGTATCATTGCTATACGGATTGGCTATTTTTTCATAAACCGCTCCTTCCGACAATTCAATCTGTGTGATGGCCGAATCTCTTAAATTCACATCTTTCTTCGGATAAACAATGATATAGTCATTGCCTATCTCCGCTTTTTTAGCTCTCAAACAACCCTCGTTAAAGGAGAAAGTCAGTATATCCGCTTCGGGATTCAATGCTTCTTCTTTAATACAAGAGCTAAGGAATATCAATGCACACGTGAGAAAAAAGGAATAGTGAGTTTCGTAAACAAATATTATAAATTTAGTTAGCAGTTCCATTGAAACTGAGGTCTAAATTCAAATCAAATGCCGAACCATCTACAAGAACGTGAATAAGTAGCGTTTTAACTTTTTTGTCAACAGTCACATATCCTTCAACCGTAACAGGAAGGGAAATTGCCGGAACACCTGGTAATATTTGAATATCGTTGGCTGTTGTATTACCGGAAAAGTGATATTTGCCAT
>JAISKT010000261.1 GCA_031261295.1 Candidatus Symbiothrix sp.
AATCAACCGATTTGATCCGAAAATTGATATGAAAGATTGGTTAATTGTTGCACCTTTGAATACGAAATTGAACAAAATTAAAAAATCAAATCCCGAAGCATTCTTTTATTTGTACCAAGTATCCGTTATGGAACGTTCCGTGACACAGTAAATTGCCCGACATTATATCTTCAAATTATTGACAGTAAAATAGAATTACTGTCAATAATTTGCTATCCGTTTTATTTAAATCCGAATTCCTTTCATTGGGTTGTCTTTCGTTTCTCCGTGGCTCGGACTACAAACCAAAACACGATTATCTGAACTTTGAACCATATCTTTCGGACTTAATTTACCTGCAAACAATGCCTGTATTTTTTCTCCGGCAATATATCTCTCTTCCCCGGCGGGAGAAAGGAATTTCGGTTTCACATCCTCGCTTTTGGTGGCGACCGGAGAAACCTCCTTTTCCGGCTCGTCATCCGACTCTCCTTCGCTTTGTTCAATAGGCTTCAACGACAACTGTATCTGCCGTTCCAAGGCAGTTAAATCGACTTTCAGGGCTTTTAGCTCGCCTTCCTTGCGCCACGTTCCCTCTACCACTTCTTGGAGTACCGGAATATCTTTCACGATATTTTTGTTTTCCGTTCGCTTTCCAATCCGGCTACTTTTTTCTCTAAACGAGCCTTTTCCAACAATTCGGTATTGCCCGAAAGTATGGCGACATATTCGGAAAAATTCATACCCGATTTTTCATCCAGACTACCTTCGTCTATTGTACGTGAGCCGAGGGTATTCGTTTTTAGTTGGCTGATAAATAACTGTTTATTGTGAAGCAAACCGAATTTGTAAGCATCGAGCGATTTTTCAACAGCGTAGAAAACAACATCCACCTTGTTGTCTGCATGTAACTTGGCTACTTCATTGCCTTTCCTGACCGCCCTGCCCTCGCGCTGTTCCAAAGCCGATGGAGTCCAAGGCGTATCCAAGTGATGGACGGCCACCTCCCTTTTCTGTGCATTGACACCTGTGCCAAGCATTTCGGTACTACCGAATAACACCCGGATATATCCATCATTCATGCCTTTAATCATGGTCTTTCGCGCTGCTTCCGTTTTACATTCCTGAATAAAACGTACCTCATTGGCGGGAATACCCTGTTCTTCGACCAATTTGCGTTTTATTTCGCTGTAAACGTTCCAGAGTCCGGGCTTGTATGTGCCTAAATCACTGAATACAAACTGCGTTCCTTTCTGTTCATCATATTGATGATAATAGTCTGCGATTAACCTTGCGCAATGGCTGGCTTTATTGTCGATATGGTCGCCAAAGCCATTGGAGTGAGTCTATCATACGCATATCAAGCGACATTTTACGTGCGTAATCTGTGGCTATCAACATTTTAGCCCGTTCTTCCTTTTTTGAAAGCGGTGCGCGGTATAAAAGTGTGGTCGATACCAATATCGGCAGCCGTGCGGTAGTCGCATATTTCGTGATAGAAAGCCGCCAATTCCGGCACTTTGATAAAATAGCGGAAGCGCTCTTTCTGTATGATTTCGTTGGTTACCGAAAACTCATAATCAATCGTCTTTTTGGCAAATATTGCTGCCCATGCATCAAAAGTAGTGATGCCTTGACGTTCCAATTCCTTTGGTCGCAAGTATTTGAATAACAGATATAATTCGGTTAATGAATTACTAATGGTTGTACCCGACAAAAACGTAGCTCCTAAATCTTTTCCGGTTCTTTCTTGAATCGTTCGGATGGCAAAAAGCATATTGAGCGCTCTTTGCGAGCCGTCCGAATTACCCAGTCCTGCTACCCGGTCGTGGCGGGTGGTAAAAGTCAGATTTTTGAATTTATGACTTTCATCCACTAACAAATGGTCGATCCCTATCATACGGAAATCGGTGGTATCGTCTTTCCGTTCGGCAATCTCAAAAGCAATGTTTTTCAATTTGGCTTCTAAATTCTCTTGCCGTTTGATAACACCTTTGAGCATCCCATTCGACACTTCACTGCCTTGTTTCTTAAACACTTCTAAATTTTCCTCTACACTATCCAATTCAGCCTGTAAAATTTCCTGCTGTATTTCCGGTGATTGAGGTATCATACCGAATTGTTCATGTGTCAAGATAACACAATCCCACTCGTTGTTTTTTATTTGATTGAAGATTTTCTTCCTGTTTTTCGGAGTAAAATCTTCCTTGCCGGGATATAAAATTTTAGCATCGGGATAAGCGGTGCAAAACGTCTGGGCTATCTCGTGGATATTCGCTTTCAAACCGACAATCATCGGTTTGTTTGCCAATCCGAGGCGTTTCATTTCAAAAGCACCGCAACACATGATAAGCGTTTTTCCACCGCCGACCTCGTGATCGCAAATGGCACCGCCGTTTAGTTTCATCATCCAGACAGCATCTTTCTGACTTTTATACAGGTCTGTAATTCCTAAACCTTTCAAATCCAATCCGGGAAATGTTTGGTGGCTGCCGTCATAAGCAGGACGAACAAAACAGTTAAAAGTCCGATTGTAAAGGTCAGAAAGCCGGTCTTTAAATTCCGGCGTTTGTTCTCTTAACCAATCCGAAAAGCCGCCCCGCATTTCATCAATTTTACTGTTTGCCAGTTGGATGGATTCGCTGTCTCTTATCCGGACTCAATCCTATATTTATTTTGATGAGTGACTTTAAATATCTTAGAACTTTAAACATACTTTATTTTAAGAAAAGATGTTAGGTATCACATGTTTCCTTTTATTGTACCGTATTATTTTCTTATCAGAGGTAATGAGCGGTGCCTGATATTTCATAGCTGTAGCTAATACTTGCTTGTCATGATTATCAAAATTCCAACCTTGTTCTATATCCGTGATTTTCATAAAATTCTCCAATACTTCTTTGTCAAGAGGTTCAATAGCGAAATTTTCTTGTGATCGTATTGGGTAAAAGACTTCACTTTTTATTTTTTGAGCAAATTCCTCATCTCTAAACCATTTTGAAAAGATTTCAATAAAAACGATACTTGGAAAATAAAGAATAATATCTGGATCATTGAACGCCCGACCTATGATGTCAAGTGATTTTGGGGAAATCTGAGATTCTGCACCTTCAAATACTTTGATAAAATAAGAAATAATCGCAGTAGTATCAATTGTATATCTTTCCATGGTAATCTGAAATTGTGGAAACTAAATCTTCTTCAAATGTCATACGGAGTTCTTCAGATAGAGACTTTTCCATTATTTTATTTTTATTTTTTCTGGCTTCCATTAGCTCTGATATTTTAGTATTTCTTTTCTGTGGCATTTTGTGTTCAAGTAAAAATTCAACAAAACGATCATCAAATTCTTCAATTGTAATGTACATTGCTTCTTCTAACATATAGTAGCGTTCAATTAAATCTTCAATTACAATATCCTCCTTTAAATACTGTTCTAAGATTATTGATAGCAAACTATTACAAGAAATGACATTAATATCCCAGTTTTGGCTTGCTCCATCAAAAATTTCTTTAAGATTACTCGGAGCATCTTGGTTATATAGCTTATGTTCTATTAAGGTTCTTATTTCCTCACGATTTAAGCAATAATTATCCATTTTTTGCTGCTTTAGAAAGTAAATCTTCTGACTTTTCTTCAATTATACTGGTTTTACCTTCAGTTTCAATTGGCGTAATTTGTAACATCTTTTCAACCAATTCTTTATCAATTTCTTTAATATCACCACTTAAAGAATGTTCAATTAAATTGTTTGCTAAGGTCAGTATTTTAGCGGCATTATACTCACAATATTCCCCCATTTTTTTTAGTGCATCAGACGTAAATGGACTAATACTGTCTTCTGGATTTATTCTATATTCAGATAAATATTTCTTTATAAGTAATGTGACGTAATTATCATTCAATTTATCAAATGATATTATATGGCTCGTAGAATGAGTGACTGACGAAATTGGGCTTCGTTGATCCATGCCAGAATCACCCCAAGCTTTTTGAATTAATCGAGGAACACCGGCATGTAGCATCAAAATTAAGTTATAAAAACCAATTTTTGCATTTTGAAAACTTCCATCGAAAAAACTTGTTCTAAGTTCTATCGCAAAATCTCTTTTCTGTCGATCACTTTGAAAATCTGGAATCCTTTCAAAATCATCAATAATGATGTAAGAGCCATTAAACCCCGCCATTAAGAAAATATTTACCAAATCGTTAAAAATGAAATTAATTTTTTCACTGTCTTTTTTAAATGATTTATAGTATAAATATAAACTATTAGAAGTGACTATTGATAAATTTGTCCCATCATAAGAAGTTCGATTCTTTCTAAGAGGATTGTCTGAAGAAAGCATATTAAATTCAATTTTCTTAGAATAGTACTCATGAATGTCTTTTAGTTTTATACCATTTTCATTATACCATACTAATGTATTTAATACCTTAATTAAAGTTTCTTCATCTGTTAATTCACTTTCATCCATATTTTTCAGTTTAAGTTCAAGAATCGCTTCAAGCCTGATGGCAGCTAAAGAATAATTGAGAACATTGGATTGAATGATTGCTTCAATAATTAAATCTAATAAATTGGAAAAGGTTCGAGTTCTACCACTTGGTTCCGGAACAATGTATAAACCAAAACATTTATTAGCCCCTTCGGAAATATCCAAACAAAAATTTTTATTTATTTTTTTTAGAAGATTTAATGCAAATGTTGATTTCCCATTTCCTCTCCCTACGTATGAATTATCCAAAATATATCCGATTCGGATATGGTTCGAATTATTTTGCGGAATTTTCAAAAAGTTTTTTTCTATCAAATCTAATTCCTTTGAACGTATCGTCTCTTCATAAATTTCTCCGTTATACCTTTTATCCGAATCTCCTTGATTTACAAAGGGCGTTGCTGGAAATGGATTTTCTTTCAGATTATATTTTTCAAAACGACTCTCTGTTTCAAGATTATCTAATTTACCTTTCTTTGTTAAACTATTCATTTTAGATTCCTCCGTAATTTATTGCTATTATATTTTTGTATTTCCCATTTATTAATATCGGCTCTCTTTTCAAATACATTGCATTTGTTTCTTGAGGGAGTTTATCAACTTCCAAGGCTATTTTTATACGAATTTCTCCTTTTAAATTCATCAGGTATGCCTTTTCTAAAAATTCATCAAAAATAAATCCGGGAATTCGTTTTTTGAAACAAACTCTTTCTTTTAAATCCAACAAATTAATAAAATGTGTTTTTCGCGTTTTTTGCAGAAAAAGAAATTCTTCCTGCAATGTTTTCACAAATTCCTCTTGATAATTATTATTCCATTTAGGTTTATGTAAACAAAGCTTCTCCCCAGTAGAATAAGTGTAAATTATTTCGAAATCCTGATTTTTAATACTATCGAGAATAATAGATGTTGGAAAGACGATGCGACCACTGATGTCTGGAAAAAATTCGGTCGTATATAGTATTCCTATTTGTTTTGCTCTTTCAATCCATATGCTAAAAGTACTAAATGAATACTTATATCCATAAATGTCTTTCAGAAAATAGCTTAACCAATATTTGCGAAAACGACTTAACGCAGCATTATAAAATTTAGTCTGAAATAAATCAGCCGGATTGTCAGATATTATATTATCTTGTTTGAGTTTATTAATTAGTTTTTCTTCTGCTTCCAATAGGGATATATCTTTATTCGTATATTCTTTTATATCCCGTTCCAATTGCTTTGTCAACTCTCGAGAATAATCAAGGACATGTTGATGGGTAGTAAAAGTTGATTTGTCAAAACCAAGTTTTAAACCTGAATATATTGGGAATATCAATAATCCATTTTTTAAAGTACTGTCTTTATAGCATAATTTTATTAGTTCATAAAACGCTTTATGCTTATCCTCCATTAATTTGAATAAGAATAAATTGAAGTTGAATTTTCCTCTTATATATTCGGCAAGAGCTTTTTCTCCATTTATAGTTAAATAAACATTTTTTGAACGCTCATATTCAGTTTGTTTTTTAGCAGAGCTTTTCCCATGTATAATAGGGTTTGCTAAATTACGTTTTTCTACTAAATTATAATTCAACGCTTCATGCAGAACTTGATCAAATGTGTATCTAAATTTTATAATTTGTTTTTTAGTAGGTTCTTCATCTTCCTCATATGTTAGTTTTTTATATTTTGAATCCCCCAATTGATATTTCTTTTTTAATTTTTTAAAAGATTCAAAAATATCATCTTGATTAGAATAATGTTCAACACTTTTCAGTAATATTAAAAAATATTCTAATAAATAAAATTTTCGCACCAAATTTGAAGTTGGTGTAATATCCTGAAAGAATGTATTATCTGTACTTGACATCATATTCATAATGATTATACTCCAAAAGTACAATAAATTTGTTTCAACGTGCAAATTTACTGATTAATTTTAAATTCTCCTAATGGGTAAAAGGAATCGAATTGCCTAATTCACATTACTCCTTGAATAGAACAGGTACGTTATACGAAACCGGTAAATCCACATTACCGGTGACACAAGGTGTCCAAATGCCCATGTAACGACATAACCGTTACCTTCCAAATAACCTTCTTTGCGGTTTTTCGCACCTACAAGCGTAGCGATTTCTCGCGCTACGCTCGGTTTTTCTGCTATAATTGTCTTCATAATTACATTAGATTTTTATACCTGCTGATTTTTTTATCAGCGGCTTTTTGATTGGTGATTCAGTAGCATTTTTTTGTTCCTGTTGGGTATCCTGCCGGTAACGGTTTCTGTCCAATCCCTCGTAGGTAAAATCAAGGGATTTATTCGAAGCGTTGATTTGCAGATAGGCATCGTATGGGTAACCATTTCGCGAAGTCAGTCCTTCCACCAATGTCTTTTTTCCATCGTAGAGTTCGCTGCGCTGCTCCGGACTGAGTTTTACGTCTTTGAGGGTTTCATTGATGCTTACTTCCGACACAGGCAGGGCTTCCAAACGATTGGTCAGTTTATCAACCGAAACAAAGCAGGCTACTTTCTGTCCGGGTGCAGGCTCCAGTTCAATCACACGTCCGGCATTGTGGGTGTTTAAGAGTTGTTCCTTGTCATCGGACGTAAGGAGTACACCGTGAAAAGGAGAATCCAAATCAAGTTGATTTTGACAATAATAAGGTACAAAACGCAAACTCCCATCGGGTGATTCTTCCAGAGCAAGGCGTCCTTGGGTCGGCACTTCCCTACCCTCTATGATGGGGGTCATTGGAATTAAATGCGGGGATTTATGTCTGTAAAGCATTGATTTCATCTCGGTTTCTATATCTTCCTGTTTCACCCCCAGTTGCTCTAATTGAGAAAAATCAATACGTTTCTCGTCAAGCGGTTCGTAAACCGGTTTTTGTTCCTGCTTGGCATCCGGTGTTGGTTGTGGAAATTGCAGTGTATTGTCCGGTGCCGGTTGCTGTCTTTCAATAAGAAACTGTTTAGGTTCTACAAGGTAAGGTGCGAGTTCTTCCAGTTGGATGGGAGCGAATCTAATTATTTTATCCAACAGTTTTTGTGTGACCAAATAAAATCCCGTGTGTGAAGGATCTTTTGATTGTTCCAGATATTTCTTGAAGAAATTCTCCAACAAATTTCTATTTGGGTCGATTTCAAGGAAACTGTTTTGGTTATTCTTGTTGGGATTGATGGTTTTCAGTTTTCCATCTTCGTCCAAGCCTGTAACGGCTTTCAACTCTTTGCCTGTTCCGTCTTCTTGATCTACTAAGGCGAGCAATACTTGCTTGTCGTCTTTTTTTTACTTTTTCTGCCATGATTTATGAGTATTTTATTTCGCATCATTATTAATGCGGAACAAATATACTCGTAACTAATTGATTGTAAGTTGATTTTAAGGAAGTTGGTAACTTGTGGCTTCGATATGGTAGCTTGTAGCATAACAAAAGAATCATTACCTTTGAAAAAATTTATGAAGAAAAAGATTGCAAATAGTAGCGAAAAAGATTTGGTCATCCGGTTAATTCAGGATGACGAAAATGCTTTCAACCTGAAATTACTTAAGGAAGGTTCTTCGCATGCTTTTGAAAAATTATATGACCAATACAGCGGAAAACTCTATAATTTCATTTTGAAGATATCGCATGGAAACACCTATCTATCAGAAGAATTGACACAACAGGCATTCATTAAAGTGTGGGAAATCCGGGAACGGATTACAGCTGAAAAATCATTTTTCGCTTATTTGTGTACCATTGCCAAAAACATGCTTTTAAATGAATTGGAACACCAAACAATTGAATTTATTTATCAGGAATATTTTAAACAGAACAATCCGATGCCGGATTATTCCACCGAAAAGGAAATTAACCGGAAGATGCTGGAAGAGATGATTGATAAATTGGCGGAACAATTACCTCCTGCCAGAAAACAGATATTTATTTTAAGCAAAAAAGAAGAGTATTCGGTTAAAGAAATAGCGAAGAAGTTAAATTTGGCGGAAACAACTGTTCAGACACAACTCTCAAAAGCATTGGCATTTATGAAAGAGCAATTAGCAAAACAGTATGATCTGATAGTATTGGTGATTTTGTCGTTGATGTGTTAAATAAAAATAAAAGTAATTTATGAGTAGTTTATTTGTTGGAGATAATTGTATAATAAGTAGAAAATAATCTGAAAA
>JAISKT010000360.1 GCA_031261295.1 Candidatus Symbiothrix sp.
ATTTCCTTCACTTTTTCATAGACTTCATCGGGATTTTTCGCCTTAAATGAGGCAATGGGTTTCAAAATCCGGAGGGCCGTCCGGCAATGAAAATTCGCTTTATAAAGCAATTCCTTATCGCCGGAAAAAGACACCATTCTCCGTCCGATTTGCAAATCATTCGCTCCCAATTCTATCAATTCTTTGGCTAAGATTTCTTCTAAGCCATACAGCGTTTTCGCTATCAATTCCATAATTTATGAGTTAAAAACTAAAAACTAAGAACTAAAAACTAAAAGTTACGCAAAGCGCGGCAGGCGTCAGCCAACTTTTAGTTCTTAGTTTTTAGTTCTTAGTTTATAAAGGTTCCCTTTCCGTTGTTTATATTTGTTGCTTGCGTAATAATGACTTCTTTTACTCCGGAGGCAATCGCTTTGAAAGCGTTTTCCAGTTTGGGAATCATTCCGCCTTGTATAGTCCCGTCTGCTTTGTATTGTTCAAATTCTTCCTTGTGAATGGATTTGATGACACTATTTTCGTCATTTTCATCCCTTAAAACGCCTTTTTTCTCAAAACAGTAGATCAAACGGACATTGAAATCATACACCAATGCTTTTGCCGTTTCTGCTGCAATTGTATCCGCATTTGTATTCAATAATTGTCCCTTTCCATCGTGAGTAACGGGCGCCAAGACGGGTACATAATTTTGTTCGAGAAGTTCATTCAGTACGGGGGCATTGATTTCTTTTACATCCCCTACATAGCCGTAATCCACTTCTTTTACCGGTCTTTTATCGGAAAGAATCAAGTTCAGATCGGCTCCGGTCAATCCAATGGCATCCAGATTGAGCGCCTGCATTTGAGCTACGATATTTTTGTTGATCCATCCGGCATAGACCATCGTGATTACTTTTAATGTTTCCTCGTCGGTAATCCTTCGTCCGTCAATCATTTGATTTTCAATTCCCAACTTTTCCGCTAATTGGGTAGCCGACCGGCCTCCTCCGTGAACAAGTATTTTATTTCCGGCAATTAAAGAAAAATCTTTCAGGAAAGTTTTTAAAGATTCAGGCTCTTCGATGATCTTTCCTCCGACCTTTACAATTGTTAACTGGTGCATATTGTTAAATTTATGAATTTTAATATGAATTTATGAATACAAATGTACGTGAAAATTTTTGAATTTCAGCCCACTATCAGCCCTAATGAAAGTAAAATTGCGAAAATTAATGCGTTCCGGGCTGTTTTTCCCAAAACGGCAACCAAACCTTTGCCGCTTCCGATCGTAATCATTTCTTTCCATGTTTTGATATGGAAAAATAAATAGACCAACGGAAGCAAGGCTGCCCAAATGGTTTTTTCAAACCAAAAATATTGGCAACAAACCACAGCAATTATTCCATTGAATAAATAAAAATAACGTCCGAATTTTTCACCAAACAAAACAATTGTGGTCTTTTTATGCGCTTTTGCATCCGAATCGCGGTCGCGGTAATTGTTCGCCACAAGGATATTGATAATCACCAATCCGGCCGCTGTTCCACAAATGGTAACGGGTACTGTCCATTGCAACGCTTGCACATAATACGTAAAGCCGACCGGGATAATCCCGAAAAAAGCGAACACGCAGACATCTCCCCAACCATGATACGCCAAGGGATAAGGGCCGCCCGAATAGGCAAGGGCAAACAACGCAACTAAAATTCCCACGGCAAGTAACATCCAACCGCCATAATACAATAACGATAAGCCGATAATCATATCCGCAGCCAACAAGCCGAGCGTGGCGCACAACATTGTCCGGGGCGCAATCCAACCTTCGGCAACGGCTCTTTGAGGGCCCAGACGTTCTTCATTGTCGCTTCCCTTTTTATAATCGAAATAATCATTGGCAAAATTGGAAATAATTTGCGCCAACAAAGCGAATACCAAGCAAATAACCGCTGGATGCCAACGAAAATAGCCGTTGTGATAAGCCAAAGCACAAGCGATAAACACAGGCGTTACGGCTGCCGACAATGTCTTGGGGCGCATAGCCAACAACCAAGCTTGAGGTGAATTTTTCTTTACCATATTCTCAATATATTGTACAAAGATAAAGAATCTGTTGTAACTTTGTTGCGCAAAACAACAATTACATGGTTTACAAAGCTGAAAAAATAGTTCCTTATGCCGCCAATGATGCTTCCAAAAGTGTACAGGTAGAGCAAATGTTCGATGAAATCGCCGGAAAATACGATTTATTGAATCACACGCTTTCGTTGGGAATTGACAAACGCTGGCGAAAAAAAGGCCTGTTGACCTTGAAAAAAACGGCTCCGCAAACGATATTGGATGTCGCCACCGGAACAGGTGATTTGGCCTTGGAAGCTTACCGCTTATTAAAACCCCGAAAAATTCTCGGAATCGACATTTCCGAGGGAATGATGAATATCGGCCGGAAGAAAGTCGCCCAAGCCGGTTTATCCGGAAAAATTGATTTTGAATGGCAGAATTGCAGTGACTTGCAGTTGGAAGACAATTCGTTCGATGCGGCCATAGTCGCTTTCGGCATCCGCAACTTTGAAAACTTGGATAAGGGATTGCAAGAAATCCTGCGTGTCCTGCGTCCGGGCGGCCAATTGATGATTTTGGAGCTTTCCACACCTGAATACTTCCCGATGAAACAAGGCTATTGGATTTATTCCAAACTGATTCCGCTTGTTGGGAAATGGGTTTCCCGCAGTCATGCGGCTTACAGCTATTTGCCGGAATCGATTGCGGCTTTTCCGCAAAATGCAGAAATGGCTGGGATATTGAAAAAGAACGGATTTATAAATGCTCAATACCAAAAACTTACGTTTGGCGTTTGTACTATGTATCTGGGGAGCAAAATACAGTAAGAAATTGCAGCTAAAACTTCCGTCTATTTATATCCTATTACTTTCATAATTCCTTCTTGTACTTGCAGTATTTCATCCCCGGTAATACGTCCCAAACATTTTATTAAACGTTCTTCGGCTACCGACCTGATTTGAAAACAATCAATCGAAGATTCCTTTGCAAGCCCATTTCGTAAGTTTGGGACTACTTTTATCATCCAAGGTGCTATTTCGTACCGGTCTTTCCAATCAGTAACAGGCACGATAATCTTTAGCGGTAGTTTACCCATAGCATCATCGTTGATGATAAGAGCCGGGCGTGTTTTTTTCATCTCTGCACCAACCGTCGGATCAAGATTTATCAACCAAATTTCACCTTGTTTCATAGAAATTTTCAAAATCAAGTTGAGTAAAGACAGTCAAGTCCTTGTCTGTGCAGTAATCGTTGTATAAGCAAGCTACGGCTTTTTTGAGCTGTGTGTTTTGCTCTTCTGCCCGGACGGAGTGAATTATACGTTCGGCAATAAACATCCGTTGCCTTTTGGGCATACGGTTTATTTTATACATAATTTCAGCTGTTTCCATAATTACTAATATATACCCTACAAAGATAACAATAAATTCTAATAAAAATGAATATACCTCGTCACCTTTTGCTCAGCAATTTATGCCCTATCCGGCAAAAAATACACTTTTTCTGCTCGCAATATTCCCTTTTCAACTGTATCAATGCCTGGCTATCGCCTGCATGGGCCGCTTTCATGCCGGCTCTTGTATAAGAATTGACAATAGAATTGTTCTCCGGCGGAATGGCTTCCAACAGTTCAAAGGCTTTTTCCATAAAAATCATCCGATCTTTTTTCTTGCCGTAAGCGAATAGAACAGGCACTACCGTATTGATTAACAAGATATTTACGGCTGACAATCCGAGCCTTTTCTTTCTTTTGGGAGACGTTTTCTCAAAATGATAATGCGTTTCCCAATAATTGCTTACATCCGAAAAAAACAACGACTGGAAATCTTTTATCCCGTTTGTTTCAAGAATTTTGGAAAACAGACTCTGCTTTTTCCCGATGAATCCGGCTAATTGAACGATTTTTACATGCGGAAAATTGGTGGGACGTATCCGCAAACTTTTGAAAATGGAGCCATCGAGTTTTTGCAATTCGTATTTTTTACCAAGAAACCGGTATTCCTGTTGCAAAAGTCGGTAATAATCATCTGCAACCGTATCCTCTTCCAACAATCCCGCCTGACCCAAAAACAGCGCTTCCACCTGTGACGGCGAATCACTGTGCTTGAGAATGTACTTCAACGGAAGACTTTTGGCCAATCGTTCAAAAGCGTCATTATTGATTCCGAAACCGAAATTGCGAGCCAAAACAATGTAAAAAACTTCATTCCAATCATCGTTATAATCTTCCAGCAATTGGAAAATTGTATTCGTTTTTCGTTCCAACCGTTCCGTTAGCAAGGCATTTTTCCAATCGCTTAAATAAATTTCCGGAATTTCGTTTATCCGTTCCAAACAGGGGATGGAATAGTCTTTATTCAAAAGGTAAAGATAATTTTCCCGGATGTGCCCGGGAATTTTCATTGTCCATTGGGGAATTGACCGGCCCGATGCATCGCAGATATTCTCTTCATCCACGAATTCCACTACGTGCAATATTACGGAATTGTAAGCCCTGTCGGAATCGTGTTTATGTTTATACCAATCCGACGAATGCGTATGAATTTCAATATTTCCGGCCCAAAGTTTCCCGTCGAATTTAATCTTGGCATTGAAAAAATCCGGCCCCGCATCGGAATTGTAAGTTCCGGGGTCAATGATTTCCAACGCAATGCCGTCCAATGTCTTGAAAGCGTCCGGAACATACAATTTATGCTTCCAGACATAATGCAGTAAGGTTTCCATAATGTAATTATTATTTGTTTTGTAGGTTATCACAATTTGTGATAACCTCTATAAATCAATTGTTTAATTATTTTCAGGTTGGATATAACCGACTATAGGACGGGATCTCCTTTCTTGTTCTCTCTCTATTTCTGTCAAAGTCGTATAAATACCACTGAATTGAGTATTTATATCCATTTCGAGAATATTCAATCGCTGGTTCAATTCGGCATAACCCAAAGCATATTTCCGCAACTCCACAAACGCCCGCATAATTGAAATGTTGATTTGAATGGCTTTGGGGCTTTTCAGAACACTGGATAACATGGCAATGCCTTGCTCTGTAAAAACAAAAGGAAAGGCGACTCCAAAATTGTATTCATGGGGTATCACAGATTGTGATGCCCCCATGAATATCAATTGTTTAGCTTCATCTTTCACTAATTGAAACATAAAGTCGGATGGAAACCGGTCGATATTTCTTCGCACGGCTTGTTTTAAAACACGGGTTTCGATTCCATACATTTCTGCTAAATGAAAATCAAGCATGACTCGCTGATTCCGGACTTCAAAAACTCGGTTTTGGATGAGTTGTAATTCATTCATTTTTTGTTTTGATTGGGAACATTTTTACTACGCTGCAAATATAAAACTATTATTTTATATTTTGGCAATTTCGTAGAAAAACCGTAAGTTTGTTGCTTGAAATTTTTATTATCCTATTCATTTATGAAAAAAACGCACTTCATTCTCTTTGGTTTGCTTGTTTTTGCTTTGCATTTGCAAGCTCAAACAGGAAATAATCCGCTTTTATTAGAAGATATTGTCGGCAAAAAATACGAGCCGCAAGGTATTTCCCAAATGCAGCCCATGCCTGACGGAGAGCATTATACGGTTTTGAGTCCCGACAGGAAAGCCATCTTCAAGTATGCCTATAAAACCGGGCAATTGGTTGACACCTTGTTTCATGTGGATAAAGTTCGGGAAACCAAACTGGAAACCATCGAAGGATATTCGATCGATGTACGGGGTTACCGGATTTTGGTTTGGAACGAAAAAGAATTTATTTATCGCCGCTCGTGGCAAGCCGATGTCTATGATTACGATGTGCGCCGTAATTTTCTTCAACCGCTTTCCGAAACAAAAGGCAAGGTGATGATTCCTACTTTTTCCCCGGACGGACGCATGGCGGCTTTTGTCCGGAACAATAATATCTGGCTGAAAAAATTTGATTACGATACGGAAATTCAAATTACCAAAGACGGCGAATTTGGCAAAATACTGAACGGCGTGACCGATTGGGAGTATGAAGAAGAATTTCATCAAACCAATTTGATGTCCTGGTCGGCCGACAGTCAATTTTTGGCTTTCGTTAAATCGGACGAAACAGCCGTTCCAACTTTTGCTTTTCAGGTTTTTGACAAAAGTTTATATCCCGGTTTTTACAGTTATAAATATCCCAAGGCAGGGGAAAACAACTCAAAAGTAGCTTGTTACGCTTATAGCATAGAAACGAAAGACACGAAGAAAATGAATGTCCCTTTGGATGAAGACGGTTATATTCCGAATATTCATTTTACCGAAAATCCCGACCAATTGGCCGTTATGACGTTGAACAGGCATCAGAATAATTTCAACATGTATTTTGTCAATCCCAAATCAACGGTTGCCAAATTGGTTCTTCACGATGAAAACCGGTATTACATTGATTCGAATTGGATTCTTTCCATTGCTTTTTCCAAAGATAACTTTGTGTATGTGAGCGAGAAAGATGGTTGGGCGCATATTTACCTGTATTCAAATACCGGCGTGTTGGAACGCCAAGTGACTTCGGGCAATTGGGATGTCACCAAATTGTACGGTTTTAATCCGCAGACTAAAACGGTTTATTACCAGTCGGCGGAAGAAAATCCGTTGCGCCGTTCGGTGTACAAAACGGATGCCAAAGGAGTGAAAACCCGGTTATCGTCCAAAACAGGAACCAATCAAGCGGATTTCAGCCGTAATTTTCAATATTTTGTCAATTCTTATTCCAATTCAACGACTCCCGCTTTTATTTCCATTCAGGATGAAAAAGGAAAAGAATTGTCCGTTTTAAAGGATAATGCAGAAATTCAAACCCGTTTGGCAGGCGTTCGTTTTTCGCAAAAAGAATTTTTTACGTTCACCAATGAGAATAAGGATGTCCTCAACGGATGGATGCTTAAACCTTCCAATTTCAATGAGAAAAAACAATACCCTGTAGTTTTGATTCAATACAGCGGGCCTAACACACAGGAAGTGTTGGATAAATATGATTTTGATTGGTATTATTATTTAACCGAACAAGGTTATATTGTTGTCTCTGTGGACGGAAGAGGAACCGGCGCCAGAGGGGAAGAATTCCGGAAATGCACTTACTTGAAATTGGGATTATTGGAGTCGGACGACCAAATAGCCGCAGCCAACTATCTGGGAAAACAATCGTATATCGACAAAAACCGGATAGCTATCTGGGGCTGGAGCTACGGCGGATTTATTACATTGATGAGCATGAGTCGTGGAAACGGCGTATTCAAAGCCGGGATTGCTATTGCGCCCGTCACCGATTGGCGGTTTTACGATTCTATTTATGCCGAACGGTTTATGCGTACGCCCCAAGAAAATTTTGCTAATTACGATTTGTGTTCACCCATTAAACTGGCGGATAAATTGCAGGGAAACCTATTATTGGTACACGGGACATCCGACGATAACGTTCACTACCTGAATACATTGTATTATTCGGAAGCCTTGGTCAATGCCGGCAAAAACTTTGATATGCAGATTTATACAAATAAAAATCATAGTATATTGGGCGAAAAAACACGCCATCACTTATATACTCGAATTATTAACTTTTTGAAAACGAATGAATAAAAACAAAATTCGCAAACCGGAGTGGTTGCGGGTTAATTTAGGAAATAACGCTGATTTTTCCCTGACGGGCAAAATAATCAACAGTCATTGCCTCCACACGATTTGTGAGAGCGGAAGATGTCCGAACCGGGGCGAATGTTGGAACCGCAAGACAGCGACTTTCATGATTGCAGGCGATATTTGTACCCGTTCCTGCAAATTTTGCAATACCAAATCAGGCAAACCGCTCCCTTTGGATGCAGATGAGCCTCGCAAAGTCGCTGAATCCGTGCAACTTCTGGGATTGAAACATGCCGTTATCACTTCCGTTGACCGGGACGATTTACCGGATTCCGGCGCGGCGCACTGGGCTGAGACGATCCGGGAAATAAAAAGAGTAAACCCCCATACAACCATCGAAACGCTTATTCCTGATTTCCGGGGAAATAAAGAACATTTGGATATAGTGATCCAAGCCCGGCCGGATATTATTTCCCACAATATGGAAACGGTTCGGAGGTTAACCCCGTTTGTACGGAGCGTGGCCAAATATGAAACGAGTTTAGCTGTTCTGAAACAGGTGGCCGAATCGGGTATTCCGGCCAAATCCGGATGGATGTTGGGATTGGGCGAAACGAAAGAAGAAGTCATTCAAACGATGAAAGATTTATTGGAAGTGGATTGTAAATTGCTGTCAATCGGGCAATATTTGCAGCCTTCCGAAAAAAATCTTCCGGTGACGGAATATCTTCCTCCCGCTCTTTTCGAAGAGTATAAAAAAATCGCCATTTTGTTAGGATTCAGGTATGTAGAAAGTAATCCGCTCGTGCGTTCTTCTTACCATTCGTCAGATTTCATTGCTAATATTCCTTAATAACGCTCAAATCCTAAACAAATAGATTCATCAATCTGTTATTGCATTGTAAAGAATAACGACGCAAAGAAATTGACAATTATGAATCCCCAAAAAACAATTGTCCCATTATTAACGCCAATCTTGGGAATGTTGCCTGTTGCAGCATTTTTGATCTCGGATTGCTTTTTTTCCTACCACACAGCACTAATGGTGGCATTAGTGACCTACACCCTTTATTTTCTGGCAGGAGTAATAGGGTTGAAATACGAACCGCCCTATACCCTCTTGGTTTCAACGATTTCGTTTCTAATTCTTATGGGCCTGTCGGCGATAAAACCTTTCAATTTATTGTATATAACACAATCTTCTATTGTTCTCGAATTGATTTTGGTTCCGCTTTTTTATCTTTTTATACGAATTCAAGGTTATTTCAGGGCAAAAATAGTACAGAAAGACGGCCTTGCACAAGAGTTCCGGCTATTAAAATTCGATGCAGACCTCTCTGTAATAAAAACAGCGGTTTTTGTTCTAAGTACGCATTTACTTATTGTCCTTGTCTATCAACTGTTTCCACCGGAATATCACACTCCGGATTGGGACAGGGCTATTTATTACGAAATACTATTCCTGTTTATCCTTTTTCATTTTATCTATGAAATCGTTCATTGGAATTGCTTGAAAAAGCAAATTCTGGATGAAGAATGGCTACCGATTGTGAATGAATCAGGAGCCGTGCGCGGAAAAGTGGCGTTGAGTGTAAGTCAGACTGTTGCGGATAAATATCTTCATCCGGTAGTTCGTATTGTTTTGATACACAAAGGAATGTTGTTTTTGAAGAAAAAACCCGATGCAACCGACCAGGGTCGTTGGCATTTGGATTATCCTTTTGAGAGACATCTACGATTCAAAGAAACCTTGGATGAAGGCGTGAAAGAAGCCTTTGTTGAAAACGGCGGAAGTCCGGATTTACCTTACAGCTTTATTTTTCGTTATGTATATAAAAAAGCGAATACCAACCGGTTGATTTATCTTTATGCCTGCAACATCCCGGATGAAAAAATAATAGACGGAATGAATTTGGGCGAAGGCAAATGGTGGACCGGCAAGCAAATTGACGAAAATCTGGGCACAGAGCTTTTCTCTACTTATTTTGAAAAAGAATACGAATTGCTGAATACAACTGTCTTGATGGCCGACCGACTGATGCGGAACTTAGATGAAAATGTTTAAATCAAACGATACAACCCGCCCGGAATACAGCGGACAATCCCTTTCATTTCCAATTCAAATAATAACGACGCTAATTTACTGACCGGCAGATTCAATTCGATGCCGATGATATTCAATTGCATGCTCTCTACTTTGGATAGCAAATCCACCAACGTTTGTTCGTCAGGTGTCAAATCCACAAAAATCTTCCGTTGAACGACCGGTTTTTCCTTTTCTTTATTCCAGCACATTTCCCTGAAAATATCTTCCGCACAGGTAATCAAGGCCGCTTTTTTATACTTAATCAAATTATTGCAACCCAACGAATAAGCATCATTGACTTTTCCCGGAACGGCAAAAACATCCCGGTTGTACGAGTCGGCAATATTGGCTGTGATTAATGCGCCGCCTTTTTCCGCCGATTCCACCACAATCGTACAATCGGAAATACCTGCTACAATGCGGTTTCGCTTCACAAAATTCTGCCGGTCGGGAGTAGTTCCGCTCATAAAATCGGTCAATAAACCGCCATTCCCCACCATTTCGACAGCCGTATTTCGATGCTCCGCCGGGTAGATGCGGTCTAATCCATGCGCCAAAACGCCGACCGTCTTCAAATTATTTTTTAAAGAAGCTTTGTGCGAACAAATATCAATTCCGTAAGCCAATCCGCTTACAATAAGCGTTTCAGGATAGACTTTTGAAATATCCCGAACCAATTTTTCGGTGATTTCTTTCCCATAACCACTCGCATGACGTGTTCCGACGATGCTGATAATTTTTTCCGTATTCAAATCTGCATTCCCGCGGAAATAAAGCAAGACCGGCGAATCAACACATTCCTTGAACCGTTCGGGATAATTTGCATCTTTGATAAAAAGCGGACTGATTTTATTTTTTTCAATAAATAAAACCTCTTTTTCCGCCCGCTGCAATACTTCCGGGCGATAAATTTCCGAAATGATTTTCCGGGAAATACCCGGAATACGTTCCAAAAGGGAAACTTTCTCTTTGAATAAAAGAGATACATCTCCCAATGTCTCAATCACTTGCTTAGCAGTAATATTCCCAATGCCTTTGACAAGCGTAATCCCAATTTGGTACAATAAGTCCTGGCTACACATAAAAATGGAGTTAAGAACTAAAAACTAAGAACTAAAAGTTGGCTGGCGCCTATTTACCGCGCTTTGCGCAACTTTTAGTTTTTAGTTCTTAGTTTTTAGTTTATATAATCTTTCATTAATTCGTCGTAATAATCGCCCCGGGACAAATTTCCATTCATTAAAATCACCGCTTCGATTTGTCCTTTGCAACACAAGGCAGCGTCTGCTTTGCGATGAATCGCTTGATGGAAAATCATTTTAACGCCTTTTCTTTCCACACTTAAAGAAGAAATAAAAGCTTCTCCTCCCGTCAATGAATTTTTATAATGCAGGTCGGCCCTTGTCACCACCGGATCGACACCCAATAAATGCGATTCTTTGAATGAAAAACCTAAGCTCAGCATAAATTCATGCCGCGTATTTTCAAAATAATGCAAATAATTGGCATTATTCACAATTCCCTGCGCATCGCATTCATAATCGCGCACTTTCATTTCTATTTCAAAAACTTTTTTCATACCATTTTATATAATTTGTCGGAAGGGCGTACTTTTTCCGGTACGGGCATTGAAAAACGTTCTCCGCGAACGGTTTCTTCCACCGGTTTCAAATCCACCCGGATTTCTTCCGCCTTTGAAAATAATGCGCCTGTTGTAGGCCCGGTAATCAATATTTTATCTCCTACGTGCAAACTTTGCGTTTCCACCAAGAACTCGGCCACGCCCAATTTAGAAAAATACTTGATGACCTTGCCAATATATACTTTCTTTTCGGTAGCCTCATTGCCGTATTTATCGCTCCATTCGCCCAAGCGTTGGCCTAAGTAATAACCATTCCAAAACCCGCGATTGAAAACCGTTTTCAAGCGTTCGTCCCAAGCGGCTATTTTTTCTTCCGTAAATTTTCCTTCGCAATAAGCGATGATGGCCTCTTTGTAACATTCGCTGACAATCCGCACATATTCCGGCCCGCGGGCACGACCCTCTATCTTAAAAACCTGTACGCCCGCATCGGCCATTTTATTTAGAAAATGAATGGTTTTCAAGTCTTTGGGCGACATAATATATTGATTGTCAATATCTAACTCGATTTCACTTTCTTTATCCCTGACAGTGTATCCCCGCCGGCAAACCTGATTGCAAGCGCCACGGTTGGCGGAAGCGTTCATCTCATGCAAACTCAAATAGCATTTTCCGGAAACGGCCATACACAAAGCGCCGTGGGCGAACATTTCGATACGGATTAACTCTCCTTTCGGGCCTTTGAGCCCTTGTTCAATGATTTGTGCGCGAATCTCTTTGACTTGTTCCAAATTTAATTCCCTTGCCAAAACCACCACATCGGCAAATTGAGCATAGAGTTTGAGAGACTCGATATTTGAAATATTTAATTGAGTGGAAAGATGCACTTCCACGCCGATACTCCGGGCATACGTCATCGCAGCCACGTCGGCGGCAATAATCGCTGAAAGTCCGGCCTCCCGCGCCGCGTCAATAATGGTGCGCATTTGCGTCAGGTCGTTGTCGTAGATAATCGTGTTGACTGTCAGATAGCTTTTTATCCGGTGTTTTTTACAAATCCGGACAATCTCGTGCAAATCTTCAATGGTAAAATTATTGGCGGAACGGGAACGCATATTCAATCCCTCGATTCCAAAATAAATCGAATCGGCGCCTCCCTGAATTGCTGCAGCTAAGGATTCATACGAGCCTGCGGGCGCCATTATTTCATATTTACGGATTTCTTTCAATTGCATCCCGCAAAAATACAAAATTAATCCGTAATTTTGCAACTCTTATGAAAATCGGTACAGTTCAATTGAATGCTTATCCTGTTTTTTTAGCGCCGATGGAAGATGTCACGGACATTTCTTTCCGGCTGCTGTGCAAGGAATTTGGGGCGGATATGGTATATACGGAATTTATTTCCAGTGATGCCCTGATTCGTCATGTCAACAAAACAAA
>JAISKT010000364.1 GCA_031261295.1 Candidatus Symbiothrix sp.
GCAAAGAATTATCAAAACGACGGCGACTCTGTTTACCGTTTGTTTTACGATACCATCAAAGGGGGTGACTATCGCGCCCGCGAAGCCAATGTTTACCGTTTGGCGGAAGTGTCCAACAGCATTATCGACCAATGTGTGGCGCAAGGCGTTCCTTTCGCCCGCGAATACGGCGGATTGTTGGACAACCGTTCTTTCGGCGGCGCGCAGGTTTCCCGGACTTTCTATGCAAAAGGCCAAACGGGACAACAGTTATTGCTGGGCGCTTATTCGGCTTTGAGCCGCCAGATAAATAAGGGGAGCGTGAAAATGTACACCCGTTATGAAATGTTGGACGTGGTGATTATCGATGGCCGTGCAAGGGGAATCATTGCCCGCAACTTGGTTACGGGAAAAATCGAACGCTTCTCGGCGCATGCCGTAGTAATCGGTTCGGGTGGTTACGGAAATACCTTTTTCCTTTCTACCAATGCCATGAATTCCAACGGTTCGGCCGCCATGCAATGCTACCGCAAAGGCGCTTTGTTTGCCAATCCCGCTTTTGCCCAGATTCACCCGACCTGTATTCCGGTTCACGGTGAATTTCAATCCAAACTGACCTTAATGTCCGAATCCCTTCGGAACGACGGTCGTATCTGGGTTCCTAAAAAAATAGAAGACGCTCAGGCGATTCGCGAAGGCAAATTGAAACCGACAGAAATTGCCGAAGAAGACCGCGATTATTATTTGGAAAGAAGATACCCGGCTTTCGGAAATTTGGTTCCGCGTGACGTAGCTTCCCGCGCCGCCAAAGAAAGGTGTGATGCCGGTTTTGGCGTCAACAATACCGGTTTGGCTGTGTATCTGGATTTCTCCGCGGCTATCAACCGTTTGGGATTAAAAACGGTGGAAGCCCGCTACGGCAACTTGTTCCAGATGTATGAAAAAATCGTGGACGATAATCCGTACGAAACGCCGATGATGATTTTCCCCGCTATTCACTATACGATGGGCGGTCTTTGGGTGGATTATGAATTGCAAACGACCATTCCGGGCTGTTTTGCCATTGGTGAAGCCAATTTCTCCGACCACGGCGCCAACCGTTTGGGAGCTTCTGCTTTGATGCAAGGTTTGGCCGACGGGTATTTCGTACTTCCTTATACGATTCAGAATTATTTGGCCGACCAAATCGGCGTTCCCCGTTTCAGCGTGGATTTACCTGAATTTGCGGAAGCGGAAAAAGCGGTGGAAGACCGGATTGCCACTTTAATGAGCATCAAAGGAAAACGCTCGGTCGATTCCATTCACAAGGAATTAGGTCATATCATGTGGGACAATGTGGGTATGGCCCGTACAAAAGAATCTTTAGAAAACGCTTTGAGTGAATTGAAAGCGTTGAAGAAAGAATTTTGGAGCAACGTATTTATCCCGGGCGAACCGAATAATTTGAATGTCGAATTAGAAAAAGCGTTGCGTGTAGCTGACTTTATCGAAATTGGCGAATTGATGGCATTGGACGGTTTGAACCGGAACGAATCTTGCGGCGGTCACTTCCGCGAAGAATATCAAACACCGGAAGGCGAGGCGCTGCGCGATGATGAACATTATTCCTACGCCTCTTGCTGGAAATATGAGGGAGATAACAAAAAACCGGAGCTTGTCAAAGAGCCGCTCGTTTATGAATTCGTTGTGCGTCAACAAAGAAACTATAAAGCGTAAAAAAACATGGATAAAGATATTAACATCACATTAAAAGTTTGGCGCCAGAAAGGCCCCAAAGCGAAAGGTCGTTTTGAAGAATATAAATTGGCTAACATTTCGGGTGGCACCTCTTTTTTGGAAATGTTGGACATTCTGAATGAACAATTAGTGAATGAAGGAAAAGAACCGGTGGCTTTCGACAATGATTGTCGCGAAGGAATCTGCGGTATGTGTTCGTTGTATATCAATGGACATCCCCACGGGCCTGATTCGCTGATTACCACTTGCCAATTGCACATGCGTCATTTCAAAGACGGCGATACGATTACGGTGGAACCGTGGCGTTCGGCTGCTTTCCCTGTTATCCGCGACTTGATGGTTGACCGTCACGCCTTTGATAAAATCATGCAAGCCGGCGGTTATGTATCCGTCAATACCGGCGGCGTTCCCGATGCCAATGCCATTCCCATCTCTAAGATTGATGCGGATGAAGCAATGGACGCGGCTTCCTGTATCGGTTGCGGCGCTTGCGTGGCTGCTTGTAAAAACGGCTCGGCCATGTTGTTCGTTTCTGCCAAAGTGAGTCAATTGGCGTTGTTGCCGCAGGGAAGAATTGAAGCGAAAGCTCGCGCCAAAGCGATGGTAGCCAAGATGGACGAACTGGGTTTCGGTAACTGTACCAACACAAGAGCCTGCGAATTGGAATGCCCCAAAGGCGTATCTATCAGCAATATTGCCCGCCTGAACAGGCAATTCCTGAAAGCCAAATTGAGCGACTAATAATAAAACGCAGATAACACGAATTAGGCGGATTAATGCGGATAATATAAATCCGTTTTAATCCGCCTAATCCGTGTTTTATTATTCTACTGAGCTGCCGGTTTGAGCCATTGGTCGAACCACCGGAAGAACTCCCGTTGGAAAAGAACTCCGTTTTGGGGTTGCGATACCCAGTGATTTTCGTTTGGGAATATCAACATGCGGGAAGGAATTCCTCGCAATTGGGCCGCATTGAATGCCATCATTCCTTGGGATGCCAAAATACGGTAATCCAATTCTCCGTGGCTGATCATAATCGGGGTATCCCATTTAGTTACAAATAGATGCGGAGAATTTGCAAAAGATCTTTGGGCAATTTTATTCGACTTATCCCAGTACGGGCCGCCTAAATCCCAATCGGCAAACCACATTTCTTCGGTTTCCAAGTATTGCGCTTCCAGATTGAAAATACCGGCATGGGAAAAAAACGCTTTGAACCGTTTGTTGTGATTGCCGGCCAACCAATACACGGAAAAGCCGCCGTAGCTGGCGCCGGTACAACCCAAATGATCAGCATCCACGTAAGGCTCTTTGGCTAAGGCATCGATAGCCGAAAAATAATCTTTCATATTTTGGCCGCCGTAATCCCCGCTGATTTGCTCGTTCCACGCTTGCCCGAATCCCGGTACGCCGTGGCGGTTGGGCGCTACCACAATATAGCCGTGCGCCGCCATCAATTGCAAGTTCCAACGGGTGGACCAGAATTGACTGACCGTATTTTGCGGCCCTCCTTGGCAATATAAAATTGCCGGATATTTCTTTGCCGGATCAAAATCGGGCGGATACACCACCCAAGTCAACATGGTATCTTTGGTAGTTGTCTTAATCCAACGGGCTTCCACTTTGCCCATTGTAATTTGCTTTAAAATATCATCATTTTCATGTGAAATATTGGTTTGAGCGCCAGCATTAAGGGCAACCGTATATACTTCATTGGGCGCTGACATGGAGTGTCGCAATCCTACAAGCGTGGGGTAGGCACACGCCACAGAGGCATAATCATGGTCGCCTTCGGTTTGTTTTATGATGCGATCTTTTCCGAGCGGAGCCAAAGCATCTACCTGAAACAATTGATTAGTACCTAATTGGTTGGCTACAAAATAAATACTATAAGATTCACCCCAGCAAAAGTCGTCCACATTGTAGTCGAAATAGGTTGTTAAATCCCTTTTTTCGCCTGTTGAAAGAGAGAGTACAAACAGGCGATTTTTGTCTGATTCATAGCCGTCGCGTTCCATACTTTGAAAAGCAATGTAGTCACCCTCTGCCGAAAATTTCGGATTAGTATCATAACCCATCATACCCTCAGTGATATTTTTGGTTTTCTTGGTTTCAAGATTGTATAAATAAATATCCGAATTGGTAGATTGGGCGTAGGCTTTTCCTGTTTTTTTACGGCAGGTATAAGCAATCGTTTTGCTGTCGGGCGACCAATCCAATTGTTCGATACCGCCCCAGGGCCGCATCGGAGATTCATAAGGTTCACCTTCCAAAATATCAATAATGTTGCTTAGTCCGGTTCCGTCAAAATCGGCTACGAACGGATGCGGAATTGTTTCCACCCATTCATCCCAATGTTTGTACATCAAGCTGTCGATAACCCGTCCGCTGGATTTATCCAAATCCGTGTAGGTTTCCGAACTGGGTTGAAACGCTTTTACCTGACTGATAAACAACACTTTTTTGCCGTCCGGTGAAAATTTGAAACTTTCAATCTCTTTTTCATATTTGCTGATTTGTACGCGGGCCACTCCGTCCGGATTCATTTCCCAGATTTGGCCGTCATAGACAAACGCAATCCGTTCGCCGTTTTTTATCCATTGCGCATCGCCTTCACTTTTAGCCGAATGCGTAATTTGTTTCTTGTTTGTCCCGTCGATCCGGATCGTGAACAATTCGCGGTTGCGTTTATTCAACGCAATATCGGTGTAAGAAACACCATACAAGATTGTTTTTCCATCGGGAGAAACCGTTACTCCGCTCACTTGTCCCAACAATTGCAGGACTTCGGCGCTCAATCGTCCGTCTTTCACTTCCACGGGCGTTTTACCGATCACCCGGTCACTCGATTCGTCTTTTGATGTTTTGCTGCAGGCGGAAAAAAGAGTGGTGATCATCATAGAAAATAAGATTAACTTGTTCATTGGGGATATTGATCTATTTTAAGTAATTCGATATTAAAAAATAAAGTGGTATAAGCCTTGATAGAACCTGTGGCTGTGGTTCCGTAGCCTAAATAATAAGGAATACAAACATCCCAGGCATCTCCTACAACCATATTTTGCAAGGCAACCCCAAATCCCCGCACGACTCCATTTACTTTAAAAGTTGTATTGGTGTTGCTGTCGAACACGGCCTGAGTATAAAATGTGCCGGTATAATTGATTGTTACGGCAGCCGTTTGAATCGGATGTTCGGTTCCTTTTTCTGCTTTTTCCTTGTCCGGATCGATTTTATAATAAATGCCGGTGGGGCCGTCTTTTGTTTCGAGCGGAAGCCATATACTCTTATCAAGATCATCGTATGCTTTTAGATTCTCCTGTTTCCACTGTTCATTCGTTTCGTCATCTTCATTGCAGGCGGTAAAGGAAAAAGTGATAAGAGAAAGTAATAACAACAGGTGCACGGTGCTAAGGTGCACGGTGCACGGTTTGTGTAGGGTTAATTTTTTCTGTTTCATATTTTTTTAGAATTTTACTTCCGGGGCTTTGTCGGCTCCTTCTTGCGCTTTGAAATACGGTTTTTGTGTGAAACCGGAAAGGCCGGCGATAATATTATTCGGGAAACGGCGCACCAAGGTGTTATAGATTTGAGCCACTTCATTGAAGCGGGTTCTTTCCGTTGCAATCCGGTTTTCCGTTCCTTCCAATTGCGCCTGCAAATCCAGGAAATTCTGGTTGGCTTTCAAATCGGGATAGGCTTCTACGCTCACCAACAAGCGGTTGATAGCAGAACCCAATTCGCCTTGCACTTGTTGGAATTGAGCCATCGTCTGTTCATTCAGATTGGTCGGGTCAATCGTTACTTGCGTGGCTTTCGCACGGGCTTCAATCACGCCTTCCAACGTGCTTTGTTCGTGTTCGGCGTATCCTTTGACGGTAGCCACCAAGTTCGGAACCAAATCGGCACGGCGTTGATATTGATTTTCTACATTGGCCCATTGAGAAGTTACCTGTTCGTCGGCCTGAACCAAATTATTATAAACTCCTTTGTACCAGAAGAAAATGATACCCACTACGGCAACGATTACCAGAATTACAATGATTGACTTTTTCATGACTCAGCTATTTTTTTAAATACGTTTTTCAAACTCACTTTATCCCGGACAATTGCTTCCAAACCGGCGATGGGCACGCGTTCTTGCGCCATAGTATCGCGGTAACGGATGGTGACACAATTGTCATTCAGGGTATCGTGGTCGATAGTGATGCAATAAGGCGTCCCGATGGCATCCTGACGGCGATAACGTTTCCCGATGGAATCTTTTTCGTCGTATTGGCATTGGAAATCAAATTTCAGGTTATCCATGATTTCCCGCGCTTTTTCAGGCAGTCCGTCTTTTTTGATCAAAGGCAAAACAGCCAGTTTGACGGGAGCCAAAGCCGGCGGCAATTTGAGAACCACGCGGGTTTCGCCGCCTTCCAATTCTTCTTCGCAATACGAACCGGCCAAGATACTCAGGAACATACGGTCCACACCTATCGACGTTTCTATAACGTAAGGAACATACGACTTGTTCAATTCGGGGTCGAAGTACTGGATTTTCTTTCCCGAATATTTTTCGTGACTGCTCAAATCGAAATCGGTACGGGAATGGATTCCTTCCACTTCCTTGAAACCGAACGGCATTTCAAATTCGATGTCGGTGGCGGCATTGGCATAATGCGCCAATTTGTCGTGATCGTGAAATCGGTATTTCTTGTCGCCCAAACCCAACGCTTTGTGCCATTTCATGCGGGCTTGCTTCCATTGCTCAAACCATTGCAGTTCTTCGCCCGGACGAACAAAAAATTGCATTTCCATCTGTTCAAATTCACGCATCCGGAACACAAACTGACGGGCCACGATTTCATTGCGAAAGGCTTTTCCGATTTGCGCTATACCGAACGGAATTTTCATCCGTCCGCTTTTCTGGACATTCAGGAAATTCACAAAAATACCTTGTGCCGTTTCGGGACGGAGATAAATCTTCATCGCGCCGTCGGCGGTGGAGCCCATTTCGGTAGAAAACATCAAGTTGAATTGCCGCACTTCCGTCCAGTTGCGCGTTCCCGAAACCGGACAAACGATTTCGTAATCCAGTATGATTTGGCGCAATTCTTCGAGGTTGTTATCGTTCAATGCTTTCGCAAAGCGGGTATGCAGTTCTTCTTTTTTGGCTTCGTTTTCCAATACGCGGGGATTGGTTTCGCGGAATTTTTGTTCGTCGAAAGTCTCGCCGAAACGTTTGGCGGCTTTTTCCACTTCCTTGTTGATTTTATCGTCGTATTTGGCGATTTGGTCTTCAATCAATACATCGGCGCGGTATCGTTTCTTGGAATCCTTGTTGTCGATCAACGGATCGTTGAAAGCATCCACATGCCCGGAAGCCTTCCAGATCGTAGGGTGCATGAAAATTGCGGAATCAATACCCACTACATTTTCATGCAGTAAGGTCATACTGTCCCACCAGTATTTCTTGATATTATTTTTGAGTTCAACTCCATTTTGTCCGTAATCGTACACCGCTCCCAAGCCGTCGTAGATTTCCGAAGAGGGAAATACAAACCCGTATTCTTTACTGTGGGAGATTAACTTTTTGAAAACATCTTCCTGTTGTGCCATATTATATTAATTGTTAAGACAAATTTTCAGCAAAAGTACTATTTTTATTTAAAATAAATGTAATTGTATCCATTTTCTCATTTATTTTGATTTCAATGTAGATGATCCGGGAGTTTGTATCCATTTAGTTTGGGACAATAGGAAAATCCGGAATCAATTTATCCACGTCTTTTTTTTAATTCAGGCAAATTATTTATGACAATTGCCCGTTTCAACATTTGATTTTGCTGAAAATTTGAAAATATTTTTGGCACATTTGCGAAATAACTGTTTATTTCGTCAATTGCTATTCGAATATCGTACAACCATTTTTCAATTCGTTCATCCATAAATCAATTTTTTGCTTCGTTCGATAGAACGAAGTAAGACCGGATTTTTCACGGTTTTTTCTTCGACTAAATCAACCGGGCGCTTAAATAATGCTTCCAATCCGTCTTTAAATTCCATATAGTTGTCAAAATAGCCAGGTAAACTTACTCGTCCGAAATTTACCAAAAAATCAATATCGCTTTCCGGCGAGAACTTTTCTGTAAGTACCGAACCAAACAAATACATATTCTTAACTTTGTGTCGTTTACAAAGTTTGGAAACTGTTTTAATATTTTGTTCTACGATATTCATGCGTTTTTTTACAAATGTATAAACAAATTTTGAATTTACAAGCGCTTCCATGCAAAGTAATCTACCAACTTTTTATCAAGTCTAATTCTCTTTACGTCCCCGCGCTCCCCCGACACATAATAAAACTTGGCATATTCCTCTGCGATGGTTTTCACAAACGCTTCGCGGATGCGGGAAAGTTTCTCATTAATGGAATTATCGAGCGGGTTACACATTTTTTCGATGCTATCGGTCATTTCCGAGTAATTTTCTCGATAGGATAGTTGTTTGTAAATGGAGATTAATTCAGGTTTATAAACAAACATTTGTTTGAGAAATATGCCTTCGGGATGGTGCACATTGTTCTTCCAACGATTGTTCCCCAGATAAATCAAAAGGCACATAGTCGAAAAAATCATGGTCTGTATAGCGTACCAATCCTGGGTGTATTGTACCCAAATAATTCAATGGGGCAAAAAGAAAATTCGTAAAAAAGGGTGTGGTAAAATAATCTAATTTTGGCGATCCGATGACCGGCTGTTTGGAAAAGGGGAAATAATAATGCACTAATTCCTCAAACCGATTGCCGGACGAATTTACGTGCCATCGCCAGAACAGCATCCCGATGATGAATGAAAAAATGATTGATTTCATCGTTGTATTCGTTTTCGACGTAGATGATTTGAGAGGGTGTTGCCATTACTAATTTACGCCGGAACGATATTGATGGTAAGCCCCAACTCATTAATTACCCTGTAAAAAGTAGCTACACTGGGTACTGTTATTCCCTTTTCTATACGAGAGATATAGGATTTATCCGAGCCTATCCGACCGGCAAGTTCGGCTTGTGTCAATCGGGCATTTTTTCTCGCATCGAGCAATACTTGACCAGCATAAAAAGCATACGCTTCCTCATCAAATTTTGCCCTTTCAGGTGTTCCATGCTTCCCGTATTGGGAAGCAAGAACATCACTGTAATTTCTGATTTTGTGATCGTTTGTTTGCATAATAATCTTCCTTTATTTTTATTGCAATGTTGCAATAAATCGCTCAAAGTAACCTCCGTATGTTATAATTATTCGTTTCACAGCACAAAGATATATATAATTGTATAATTGTACAACTTTTATTCTTGCCAACCAAAGGCAATA
>JAISKT010000039.1 GCA_031261295.1 Candidatus Symbiothrix sp.
AGAAAAGGTTGAGAGAATCATTTTTAGGGTAACGCTTCTTATTGGTTGCGAAAGCAAGCAGTAAGGAGCGTTTCCTTTTTTGTAAATACTAATTTAGCATAGCCAATCGCGGAGCGATTACATTATTGTAGAAAAAATATCACCCCCATCTACCAAAAACCGCGGAGCGGTTTCATTGTTGATTCTCATTCGATGGTGCTGTTATGCAACCGCTCCGCGGTTGACGGTGGTAACTGGTATTATTTGGTGCTACAATAATGCAATCGCTCCGCGATTACATGCGCTAAAAAAAGTGTAGCGTCTCAACCTTGCCGAATAAAAGAAAAGGTTGAGAGAAAATTTTTAAGGTAGCGCTTTTTACCGGTTGCGAAAGCAAGACGTAAGGAGCGTTTCCTTTTTTGTAAATACTAATTTAGCATAGCCAATCGCGGAGCGATTACATTATTGTAGAAAAAATATCATCCCCCATCTACCAAAAACCGCGGAGCGGTTTCATTGTTGATTCTCATTCGATGGTGCTGTTATGCAACCGCTCCGCGGTTGACGGTGTCAGGTGGTATTATTTTGTGCTACAATAATGCAATCGCTCCGCGATTACATGCGCTAAAAAAAGTGTAGCGTCTCAACCTTGCCGAATAAAAAAGAAGGTTGAGACGATAGGCGGCAAATTTTCGGGGGAGTTGTATTTCTATTCGATTTTGAATATCGAAACCATTAGAAATACAACTCTCTTTTTTATTACACTGCAAACTTAAGGGTTATCTTTTCGAAATCAGAAAAGCTTATTATTCGGGTTCTTTCTATTTGTTGCATAGTTAACAGATCAAGATCACCGGTGACTAAATAGTTAGCATTGGAGTCAATCTCTCTTTTCTTACAGTTTCCACTTCTTTTGTAATATCTTCCCATGAAAGATTTTCCGTCTTTAATGATTTCAAAAGATTTTCAAAACGATTTAAAAATAAGGTCTTTTTGAGTTCTTTGTATATTTCCAACTTATCCATATCATTCATTGAACGAAAAATATTAATAAATTGGCTCTTCTTCAAATTTAACTGTATCGTTTCCATAATTCGCCTGCTTTTTGAATTTCTTTTACAAAGATAATCGTTCCAATTCCAATAGCAAATTATTTTCCTATTTTTGTCGCAAAATAGAATTAAGGCGGCCAAAAATTCGTATTTAGACGATCAGGATAATTCGCGGATAGTCCTATTATTTTTTATAAACAATAAAAAAGTCGCTGCCCTGAATCTATATCGTGATTCGGATGGATTATGCTTAATTTTCTGAAGGTGTAGCGTTTCCATATCGTTAAATAGATAGAATGATCGTAAACATTTTATATCCGGATGCGTTGTTATTATGAAAGTTTAATTTAATGCACTTTTAAGAACATGGAAAATAAATTTAAAGCAGCGTACAATCAAATTTGGAAGCATTTGGCCGATAAATATGATTCCGAGGGAAATTCAGTGGAAGATATTGTGAACGAAAAATCGTTGCATATTATCTTGACAAGGTATTTTTCCCATCTTTCCGAAACAGAAAAACAGAATCTAATCAACGAATTGCGGGCTGCCGAAGAAAAGCAGGGAATCCCCGGAAACGAACGGATTTGAACTAAAAACTAAGAACTAAAAACTAAAAGTTACGCAAAGCGCGGTAACAGGCGTCAGCCAACTTTTAGTTTTTAGTTTTTAGTTCTTAGTTTTTAGTTCTCACTCCCTGTCGAAGAATGGATTTTTGGAGGAGGCGCTGATAGGAATCGCGATGACCGTTTGGCATCCGCCGAGCCAATCCAATTTTTGCGCAGCCAATCCTACCGAAAACATTGTGCGCGAATCGACCCGCCAATCGGCAGCCGTAGCGCAAGCCGAACCTACGGCAATACCCACATCAATCGAATTCAAAGCGCAAGGAACCTGTTCCGGTTTTTCCGCGCAAGTGGCAAAACCACAATGTGCGCAATTCAAGCCTTGAAGTCCCGCGTGTGTTCCGATTAAAACCACGACTTCTGCAGAAAGCACATTTTTTGCATCCCGGAACATAAATTTCAAACCCGTATGTTCGCCCAATTCGTGCGTTTTTTCGGACAGGGTTTTTATATCCTCACCTTCCACGGCTATCACTTCGATAATATCTAAACCCTTGGCTTTTGGGGCCGTGCGTGCGGCGGTCATCATCTGTTTAGCCACTTCAACCAAATGCGCGTGACGTGTTTTTCTTTCGTTCAATAGCATAATCCGTTTCTTGTTTTTCTAAATTTTAGTGAAAATCCGATACAAAAATAACAGATATTTCGCAATTATCCGGCATTTTTTCAGTATCTTTGTTAGCTTAAAAAAAACGAATAAATTAACTAAGGTAATTATCAAAATGAGCGAAAAGGCAAAACACATCCCGGGCGATTATAAAGCCGACAGTATCCAGGTTTTGGAAGGTTTGGAAGCCGTAAGAAAGCGTCCGGCAATGTATATTGGCGACATCAGCCAAAAAGGGTTACATCATTTGGTATATGAAGTAGTTGACAATTCAATCGACGAAGCGCTCGCCGGTTATTGCAAAAATATTGAGGTAACAATCAACGAAGACAATTCGATTACCGTAAAAGACGACGGCCGCGGCATTCCGGTCGATTATCACGAAAAAGAAAAAAAATCCGCCCTCGAAGTGGTATTAACCGTGCTTCATGCCGGCGGTAAATTCGACAAAGATTCTTACAAAGTTTCCGGCGGGTTGCATGGTGTGGGGGTTTCCTGCGTAAATGCGCTTTCCATCTATTTGCGGGCGGAAGTTCGCCGCGACGGAAAAGTATATGCCCAGGAATTTTCCTGCGGGAAAGCCACCGGCGAATTAGAAATCGTGGGCGAAAGCGACGAACGCGGCACGACCATTACATTCAAACCGGACAGTTCCATCTTTATTGTTACCGAATATAAATACGATATTTTGGCCAGCCGCTTGCGGGAATTGTCTTACCTGAATGCCGGCGTAAAATTGGAATTGATAGACCGGAGAATCCCATTGGAAAACGGTCAATTCAAGCGCGAAATTTTTTATTCGGAAAAAGGCTTAAGCGAGTTTGTCCGCTTCATTGATGCCGCCAAAGAACCGTTGATTGGGGAAGATATTATTCATATCATCACCGAAAAACAGGGCATTCCGGTGGAAGTAGCCATGACTTACAATACGTCTTACAACGAAAGTATTTCTTCTTATGTAAACAATATCAACACGATAGAACATGGTACACACGTGGCCGGATTCCGCCGGGCGCTAACCCGTACGTTAAAGAAATACGCCGAAGATTCCAAATTGCTGGAAAAAGTAAAAATAGAAATCAGCGGCGACGACTTCCGCGAAGGATTAACAGCCGTGATATCCATCAAAGTACAGGAACCTCAGTTTGAAGGACAAACAAAAACCAAGTTGGGAAACAACGAGGTAATGGGAGCGGTAGATCAAGCGGTAGGCGAGGCTTTGGGAATCTATCTGGAAGAGCATCCCAAAGAAGCGAAAATCATTGTAGATAAGGTCATTCTGGCTGCAACGGCGCGTCATGCCGCCCGCAAAGCACGGGAAGATGTTCAACGCAAATCCCCGCTGTCCGGTGGCGGATTACCGGGAAAATTGGCCGACTGTTCGGATAAAGATCCTTCCAAATGCGAAATATTCTTAGTCGAAGGGGATTCTGCAGGCGGTACGGCCAAACAAGGCCGCGAACGGAAATACCAGGCGATTCTTCCTTTGCGCGGTAAGATATTGAATGTGGAAAAAGCCATGCCCCACAAGGTATTGGAAAGCCAGGAAATACGGAATATCTTCACAGCCTTAGGCGTAACCATCGGGACAACAGACGATAGCAAAGAATTGAATATGGAAAGATTACGGTATCACAAAGTGGTGATCATGACCGATGCCGACGTGGACGGAAGCCACATTGCGACCTTGATTCTTACTTTCTTTTTCCGTCACATGCGCCCGATGATCGAAAACGGATACATCTACATTGCGACTCCTCCGCTCTATTTGATGGAAAGAGGAAAAACAAAGGAATATTGCTGGACCGACCAACAGCGCCAGACATTTATTGATAAATATGCGGACGGGAACGAAAACCAGGTACATACGCAACGCTACAAAGGTTTGGGAGAAATGAACGCCCAACAATTGTGGGAAACAACTATGGATCCGGGAAACCGCACGTTGCGTCAGGTGTCGATCGAAAATGCAGCGGAAGCCGACCGCGTATTCGCCATGCTTATGGGAGAAGAAGTAGGGCCGCGGCGCGAGTTTATCGAAGACAACGCGACGTATGCGAATATTGACGCGTAAATTAGTAGTAAAATAATGTACTTTTATTTGTTTTAGTTCATATTTTTACTACTTTTGCTATACCAAAACAATAAATAATCCAAAAGATGATACTAAAAGTATTCGAAATTATTGAGATGATTGAAGCAGACGGCTGGTTTTTTGTAAGACAAAAAGGCAGTCACATGCAATTTAATCACCCAACAAAAAGAGGAACAGTAACGGTTCCTAATCATGGTAGAAATTACGAATTGGGTCATAAATTAGTTAATTCTATTTTAAAACAAGCAGAAATTTAATTTCTTGCACAAAAACAAATAAGTAATGGAAAAGGTAATTGTAGAAATTGAATATACAGGTAACAATTATTGTGCGTATTCTCCCCAATTGGATGGATGTGTAAGTACAGCCGATAATTTGGAAGATATGAAAAAAAATATCAAAGAAGCGATTGAGTTTCATGTTGAAAGCAGTTTAGCAGACAATGACCCTATTCCGGATATTTTCAAAGGAGAATATGAATTGGAATATGTTTTATCTACCGAAGCCCTGCTAAACGCTTACAGTAATATATTCACAAAAGCCGCTCTAAGTCGTATAACAGGTATTAATGAACGCCAATTATGGCATTACGCAGCAGGTGTAAAAAAACCCCGTATCAAACAAACTAAACGCATCGAAGCCGGACTACACCAATTAGGGACACAATTATTATCTGTACATCTTTGATTTGAGCGTCTGACAACAATAATTTACTACAAAAATATTACCTTTGTTAATTAAAAGAGTTGAAGAAAATAGTTTTCACATTAATATTGACGCTTAATATGCTTATTGGCTTATCAGTCAATCACAAAGAAGGTCTTTCCTGCATTTCCAACGCTTATGTGAATGCGGTTGTCAAAGCGGGTGGAACTCCTGTGTTGATACCTCTTACCAACGATAATCAAGTCTTGGAGGCTGTTTTATCACAAATAGACGGACTAATCTTGTCTGGAGGCGGCGATATTTATGCGCCGCTGTTCAACGAAGAATTGCATCCGGCTGTCGAATCGTATGATTTGGAACGGGACCATTACGATATTCAATTGGTAAAAAGAGCGGCTGCCAAACAAATGCCGATTCTGGGAATTTGCCGGGGACATCAGGTAATCAATGTCGCTTTTGGCGGAAGCCTGATCCAGGATATTCCCTCGCAAGTCCCTGATTCAAAAATCAATCACAACCAATCGGAAGCCCGCGAAATCGGGACGCATCCAATAACGATTGTACCTGATTCAAAACTTTCCCAAATCGTGTACCGTGCATCGTGCACCGTGTACCCTTTGTCCGTTAATTCCTTTCATCACCAAGCCGTTAAAGTGGTGGCGCCCGGATTGGAAGCCGTCGCCCACGCCGAAGACGGAGTCATCGAAGCCATTGAATCCACGGAAGGAAATTCTATTCTGGGCGTGCAATGGCATCCCGAAAACATGGCTGTGGCAGACAACGATACCATGCAGGCCATTTTCAGGCAAGTGGTAAGCGAAGCCGAATTGTACCGGATGACCAAAGATATTCACAAGAATATTTATTCCATTGATTCCCATTGCGATACGCCCATGTATTTCCCTTATAAAATCGACATCGGGAAAAGAAATCCGCTGTTGAAAATCAACCTGCACCAAACGGGTGAAACCTCCGGCGAACAGTTTGCCAACTACCAACTCAAAGTGGAAGTTCCCCAAATGCAAGACGGTTTGTTGGACGCTTCTTTCATGGTGGCCTACCTCAAACAAGGGAAACGGGACGGGAAAGCGCTACAGAAAGCAACGGCAAAAACCGAATCCATTCTCAAGGAATTGATCCGGCAAGTCGAAAACAATCGGAATATAGTCGGAATCGCCAAATCGACCGGCGACCTCAAACGCCTGAAAAAAGAAGGCAAAAAAGCGATTTTTATCGGCATCGAAAATGGTTACGGCTTAGGAAAAGACATTGGCAACGTAAAGAAATTTGCTGACATGGGCGTGACTTATATCACTTTATCCCACAATGGAGACAACGATATTTGCGATGCCGCGGTGGACAGTCGTTCGGAACACAATGGTTTGAGTGAATTCGGCAAGGAAGTGGTAAAAGAAATGAACCGCCTCGGCATAATGGTGGATATTTCCCACACTTCCGAAAAAACGTCATTGGATGTATTGGAAATAAGCCGGTTTCCGGTTATCGCCTCCCATTCTTCCGTAAAAGCCTTGTGCAATCACCAACGGAACATATCCGACAAATTGATGCACGCCATTGCCAACAAGGGCGGAGTTATCCAGATTTGTCTTTACAATTATTTCCTCCGGAAAGACGGAAAAGCAACGGTAAAAGATGCAGTCAATCATATTGATTATGTAGTCAAAACGGTAGGAATCGACCACGTAGGAATCGGTTCCGATTTTGACGGCGGCGGCGGAATCAAAGGAGTGAATGCAGCCAACGAAATGCCGCAAATCACGATCGAACTCCTGCGCCGGGGATATTCCGAAGAAGACATCGCCAAAATATGGGGAGGCAACCTGATGCGGGTAATGGATATTGTACAATCAGTAAACAGTAAACAATGAACAATAAACAGTTATATTTTGTATTTATTATTGGTATCTTATTAATAGGATGCTCTTGCAAGCAAAATCAACAAACCGTGGCGCAAACTGAAAAGGCCGTAGAGATAGTTGTTCCCGAATTTAATGCCGACAGCGCGTATTATTACACTGCCGCACAAGTGGCTTTTGGCCCGCGGGTACCCAATACGCCGGCGCATGTAGCCTGCGGGAACTACTTAGCCGGCGAATTACGGCGGTTTGGAGCGGAAGTCATCGAGCAGGAAGCCGTTCTTCAAACGTATAACAAGCAATCCATTCACGCCAAAAACATCATTGCTTCTTTCAATCCCGAAAATAAAACACGGATTCTATTGTGCGCCCATTGGGATTCCCGCCCGTTCGCCGACCAAGACCGGAATCCTGAAAATCATCATACACCCATTGACGGAGCCAATGACGGCGCCGGCGCTTGTGGAGCCTTATTGGAAATCGCCCGTCAAATCGGGATACAACAACCTGCAGCCGGAGTCGATGTGATTCTTTTTGATGCCGAAGATTGGGGAACTCCCGAATTTGAGCAAAACATTTACGGCAGTACCGGCTGGTGTCTGGGTTCAATCTATTGGGCAAAAAATCCGCATGCGCCCAATTACACAGCCAAATACGGGATATTGTTAGACATGGTCAGCGCACCCGGAGCACAATTTCGCAAAGAATATTTCTCCATGCGGAACGCCTCCAACATTGTCAAAAAAGTATGGGAAGCGGCGCAAGTCCTTGGATACGGCTCCTATTTCATCCATAAAGACGGCGAAGGAATCGAAGACGACCATGTAGAAGTATTCAAATATCGTAAAATACCCTGCATTGATATTATCCATTATGATCCCAATCTTCAAAAGGGATTCGGAGATTATTGGCATACCGTCAATGACAATATGAATGAAGTGAGCAAAGAAACTTTAAAAGCGGTAGGCCAAACGGTTCTGTACACCGTTTTTAACGAAAAATAAATTGAAGAGAAACATGCAAACAATCAATCAGGTACAAGATGAAATAATCGAAGAGTTTTCCGCCTTCGACGATTGGATGGATAAATATTCCCTGCTTATTGAAATGGGAAACGAACTGCCGCCGTTGGATATCAAATACAAGACAGCCAATAACTTGATAGAAGGTTGTCAAAGCCGCGTCTGGCTGCAAGCTGATTACGAGGACGGAAAAATCATTTTTCAGGGAGACAGCGATGCCGTTATTGTCAAGGGTATTGTTTCCTTATTAATTAAAATACTCTCCGGTCACACACCGGATGAAATCCTCACAGCCAATTTGTATTTCATTGATGCCATCGGATTGACAGCGCACCTTTCGCCGACCCGCTCCAACGGATTAGTAGCGATGCTGAAACAAATGAAATTGTATGCGCTGGCGTTTAAAGCCAAAAATCAATGAGAAAACTAAAAATCACCGAATTGAACCGGATCACTCCCGAGGATTTTAAAACCGCTGAAAAAATCCCGTTGATCGTGGTGTTGGACAATGTGAGAAGCCTCCACAATGTGGGTTCTGTCTTCCGCACTGCCGATGCTTTCCGGGTGGAAGCCGTTTATTTATGTGGAATTACGGCTGTTCCGCCTCAGGCCGAAATCCACAAAACAGCCTTGGGCGCAGAAAATACGGTGAATTGGCAATATTTCGAAAACACCTTGGATGCAGTGGCCGAACTCAAACAAAAAAGCTATCATATCGCAGCAGTGGAACAAGCCGAAAACAGTATCCTGCTTGATCAGCTTCATTTGAAAGATGAAAAATACGCGATTATCCTGGGTAATGAAGTGCACGGAGTCAATCAGGAGGTGATGAATCAATGCGATTCCTGTATAGAAATTCCCCAATTCGGAACGAAACATTCCCTCAATGTATCCGTCACTTCGGGCATTCTTATCTGGGAATTTTTCAAAGCACTCCCATTTCCACCATCTGTACTACCCGCTCGGCAGCAGCATCTTTGCCATCCGGATCCCAGTCCGATTTGAGGCTGGCGCCGAACATACCGGCAAACACATTCCAAAAACCGGCACGAAAAGGGCCTAAAAAAGCTTTGAGGATATCATAGGAATTTTGGTTACATTCCCGGTCAATCAATTTGATTAGTAATTTTCCCTGGGACAAAGTCATTTTTTTCAAAACCGGTTTATATTCCGCAAAAAGCTCCTTTTCCATGCGCTTCAAATGCGCCTCCCGCGCCTTATCATCCGGCAACGTCATCATATATTCATACGTTTCTATGAGCGTACCATAAATCATTTGGGCATAAGGCAAGGTTTTTTTTACATCCCGAATCAATTTCCGGTATTGTTCATCCTGCTTTTCATTCTTAACTGTCTGCGGCGGATAAATATAAATATCCCTTATCACCAAGGTCTTGACCGTATCTCCCTGACTGACAATAAACGAAGGAATACTGTCCCGAAAAGAGGAGTTCTGCGCTTTTGTATGGAAACAAAAAACAAAAGAAACAGAAAAAGCCGCTAATAGAATTTGAAAATTTTTCACAGCACAAAAATAAACATTTTTCTTGTTTTTATTAAATAAATCCTTATATTTGCACAAAACAATGCCTCCATTGTTTTTAATCAAAACGGAATAAATTACTAACATTTTAATACATCAAAACGTATGCGTATGAAAAAGATCATCCCGCAAGTTTTTAAGAATTTACTTATTCTTTCTTTCGTATGTTTCAGCCAGACATCTTTGGCTGTCAGTGAATTATTTTTTATGGATGCGCGTTCCTTTGCGTTAGGGAATGTCCATGCCTTGAGTGACGAACTGCTCAATCCGGCAACTATCGCTTTTTCGGAACAGAGGCAAGCGGGAATTTCCGTCTTGAACCGCTTCCAAATGAAAGAGTTGAATACGGCGAATCTCTATTTGAAGTATCCCAACAAATGGTTGGATGCAGGTGTCAAGTTTTCCACTTTCGGTTACGAAGATTACCGGATCAGTCAAATGCAAGCGAGCTTTGCTAAAAAGATTGCACCCAATCTCTCGCTGGGTATTCAGTTGGCTTATTTAAATGAATCTTCAATACTCGAAGAAAACGCCAGGCAAACCTTTACTTCCGGTTTAGGGGTTTATTACCGCTTGAATGAGAAAATTGACTTGGCTTTATTGGGCGAAAACCTCCTGCATACTTTCGACGATAACCCGGTTTGCGGCTATGCAGGGATGAAATACAAGCCTTTTGAAAACTCGGTTCTTCTATTGGAAGCAAATTATGGAAAAGAAACGCAATTTACTTTCTCATTGGGTTTTGAGTATGAAATCCTCAACCAATTTCTAATCCGGGCCGGATTCAGATCCAATCCGAAGACGCCTTCTTTTGGAATTGCCTACCAATGGAATAAATGGACAGTCGAAGCGGGATTTTCTTTTCACTCCGTTTTGGGAGTAAGCAGTATAATTGGCGTGAACTTTGAACTTTAATTAAATGACAGACTATGAGAACGATACTGAAAATCACCCTGATTTTTATCGGGGAAATATTTGTGCAAAATGCTTTTTCACAAATAAGTGCAACCAATTCGGAATGGATGCAATATCTGGAAGAACTGGCTGATAATGAAGAAATAAACGAAGAATATCTCGAGAATTTGTTTGACGAACTCTCGCATATTGTTGAAAATCAATATAATTTGCAGAAAGTAAGTAAAGAGGAGTTAGAAAAACTACCGTTCCTCACGGACTTGCAAATAGAAAACCTGCTGTATTACATTTATAAATACGGCCCTTTAACCGATATTTATGAATTAAAAAATGTGGAAGATTTGGACAGTCAAACGATTACCTATTTGCTCCCTTTTGTGTATGTGGGCGAAATAGAGAATCAGGAAAAAGCGATTCCAACCGGTAAATTTCTTCAGTACGGCAAACAGGAATTGATGCTCCGTAGCAATTTTACCTTACAGGAAAAGGCCGGTTATACAAACGATTCATATTTAGGCGATCCGTATTACCTGAGTTTCCGGTATGGATTTAATTACAAAGACCAAATACAATGGGGAATCAGCGGCGAAAAAGATCCCGGAGAACCTATCCTGAAAGGCTACAACAAAGGTTTTGATTATTATGCCTTCAACTTGACGTTCCGGAAACTCGGCTTTTTGGAAGAATTGCAATTCGGGAATTACCGCCTTTCTTTCGGACAGGGATTGGTCATGAACACTAATTTTTCCATGGGAAAAACATCGGATGTTGTCAATATCAATCAACGGAATACGGGCATCCAAAGGCATGTTTCCACCAATGAAAGTCAATATTTCAACGGAGTAGCCGGTCTGTTGAAATGGGGAAATACCCGCCTCAGCCTTTTTTATTCCAACCGCGATTGGGATGCGACTGCGGACCATGCGACCATACGGACCTTCAAAACAGACGGTTATCACCGGACTTACAATGATTTGCTGAAAAAACAAACGGCTAATACCGAAACGGTTGGAGGCAATATCCAATGGAAAAAAGAAAATCTTTCATTGGGATTAACCGCTACTTACTATTCTTTTGGAGGGAAAAAACTGAATCCCGATTTAAAACCGTACAATTTATTTTATTTGCGGGGAAAAGACGGATTCAATACCGGACTGAATTATGGTTATCAACAGAAAAACTGGAATTTCCAGGGAGAAACAGCGATGGATAAATCTGGTAAAATAGCGAGTATCAACAACTTATTTCTCAAACCGGTTTCCTTTATGAATTGGGCGTTTTCTTTCCGGTATTACGACAAAGCCTACAATGCGTTTTACGGGAAAAGTTTTTCCGAATCCACTACCGTACAAAACGAAACCGGATTATACACCGGAATGAAAATCCAATTGCTCCGCCGCTGGGAATTGTCCGCTTATTGGGATTATTTTGTTTTTCCCTGGTTGAAATACGGCATTGACACGCCTTCCTCCGGAAATGACGCTTTGGTGCAACTGAAATACAATCACAATTCTAAATTGCAAATGAATTTGAGGTACAAATTCAAGGAAAAATCTAAAAATGTTTCGATAGAAGATAAAAAAATAACGTCCGTTTTACCTTACGAGCAATATCGCTGGCAATATCAATTGAATTACGCTCTCAATAAAATCCTGTCATTCAAGACACAAGCGGATTATAATGTATATAAGAGCGATTGGAAAGAGCAACCCGCCTGGAGCATTACCCAATCCGCTTCTTACGCACCGGATAAGTCCAAATTCCAATTGGACGGCGCATTGGCCTATTTCCACACCGGCGATTGGGATACCCGAATCAACATTTATGAAAAAAACATACTCTATGCTTTCAGTTTCCCAACCTATTACGGCGAAGGCTTAAGGTATTATGTTGTAGCCAAATGGAAAATCGCCAAGCCCTTGACACTCTATTTGAAATGCGCTTCCACGCATTATTTGGACAGGGAGATCATCAGTTCGGGATTGGAAGAAATCCAAGGGAAAGAAAAAACCGATATTTATTTTTTAATCAAGTATAATTTTTAGATTTTTCATTGGAAAATACGAAAATTCGTATTATCTTTGAGGAGTCTATCAAAAAAATGATAGATTATGGAATTTGAAAGACAGAAAAGAATTGCAAAAGACTTATTTCTTTACTATGCAACGCAGTTTAATTCTTCTGTAAAAGAAGAACGAAGACGAGAGATTATGAAGCAGATAGATGCAACTTTAGACATTTATCTTTATTACAAAAAACAAAATGATAAAAAAAATCATGGAAAAAGAAGAAACAGATTTATTAAATGACATTAGAAGGTTATTCCCCACAGAAAGACTGTACCAGGAGTTTCTTTTGTTTCGGAAAATGACAGACGAAGAACGGGATCTATTTGAAGAAAAGAATAGGGAATGGGTTAACAACCTTAGTCCTGAAGAACAAGAGCAGCATGTGCAAGATCTTATTACCGGTGCAAAACAAGCAGTTGAATATTATGCTGATATTATTGTGAAAGAACAATTGGGAAATATTCCGGATTATGTTTCTTTCTCCAAAATAGCCAAAAACTACTTTGGAAAATCAAGCAGTTGGTTGTATCACCGATTAAAAGGGACTTTGATAAATGGCAAACCGGCCAAGTTTACAGAAGAACAACGATTAAAATTAGCAGGCGCTTTCGATGAATTGGCGAATGATTTCAAGAAGGCTTCTCAAACGCTTCGTGCTGCCGTTTAATCGACAAAACGTTTGGTCAGATCGCCGTAGGCGTCAATGCGGCGATCCCGTAAGAACGGCCACCACCGGCGAACTTCTTCCGAGCGCTTGAGATTGACTTCCACAACGAGGTTTTCTTCTTGAGTAGTAGAGGCTTGGGCAATAATTTCTCCTTGCGGGCCTGCCACAAAACTGTTTCCCCAAAACCGGATTCCCCGGGTTTGGCCGGAGGGATCGTCTTCGTGCCCTACCCTGTTTACTGCAATGACATTCAATCCGTTATAAACGGCATGTCCTTGTTGTGAAATAATCCAGGCATTTTTTTGCCGTGCTTTTTCTTCTTCCGTATCGGAAGATTCCCATCCGATGGCCGTAGGATAAATCAGTAGTTCAGCGCCGGCCAGCGCCATCAAGCGGGCGGCTTCGGGATACCATTGATCCCAACAAACCAGAACGCCCAATTTCCCCAAGGAAGTGGAAATGGGTTGAAATCCCAAATCTCCCGGCGTGAAATAGAATTTTTCGTAATAAGCCGGATCATCCGGAATGTGCATTTTACGGTATTTGCCTGCGATTGTCCCGTCACTTTCAATCACTACGGCTGTATTGTGATACAAACCCGGAGCGCGTTTTTCAAATAAAGACAAGACCAAAACAATTCCCAATTCTTTGGCTAACCGGCCAAACAAATCCGTGGAAGGCCCCGGAATGGTTTCTCCCAAATCAAACAAGCGGGTATTTTCCGTCTGGCAAAAATACAATCCGTTGTGCAACTCCTGCAACACCACCAATTGCGCGCCTTTAGCCGCACAATCGCGAATATTGGAAAACAATTTATCAATATTTCCCTGAATATCAGCTGTATTGGACTGTTGCACCAAACCCACTTTTAGGGTGCAAGGTGCACGGTGCACGGTATGCGGTTGATTTGTCATTGTATTTTTCATAAATCATATTATTTCTTTATCGTGCACCGTGAACCTTTGTACCTTGCACCCAAAAAATCGTCATTAAATGAAACCTTCCGGTATTTGCATCGTTACACAATGTAAACTTCCGTGTTGTTTTATCAAAGGCAAACAATTGATTCCGATGATTTCCCGGTCGGGAAATGCTTGTTGCAAAGCCGTTTTCGCCACTTCATCCAAAGGAGAATTGTAAGCAGGCATCAATACGGCGCCGTTGATTATCAAAAAATTGGCATAAGTAGCGGGCAAACGTTCGCCTGCATCATAAACGGCCTCAGCCATTGGAAGCGCAATTAAATGATAGGGAATTCCTTCCATTGTCCTGAACGTTTTCAATTCGCTCTCCATCAGGGACAATGTTTCGAAATGTTCATCGCTCTCATCCGTGCATTGTACGTAAGCAATGGTCTCCTTGTTACAAAAGCGGGCCAATGTATCCACATGTCCATCGGTATCGTCTCCCGCCAAATCCCCCTGGTTTAACCACAATATCCTTTTAGCGCCAAACGCTTTCAAATAATCTTCCGCTTCCGTCCGGTCTAATCCATTCCGGTTGGGTGATAAAAGACACTCGGAAGTTGTCAGAATCGTTCCTTCCCCGTCACTTTCGATACTTCCGCCTTCCAACACAATATGCAACAGATTTTGATAGCCAACATTGGACGTAAAAATACCACTCTCGTACAATTGGCGAGTAATTTGATTATCCTGATTAGCCGGAAATTTCAATCCCCAACCATTGAAAGCAAAATCCAAAAGATACGGTTTCCCTTCCACAAAAACAGAAATAGGCCCATGATCGCGTGCCCAAGTATCATTGGAAAGAAATTCCCTGAATATAATTTGTGAATAATCCACATCGCCTAATGCAGACTTAACATCTGCAATAGAAGCACATACAATGATTAATTTTTCCCGCCGGATTACTTCTTTAGCTATGGAAACAAAACAAGGAATCACCTCATCCAAAATTGGCTGCCAATCCGTATGGATATGAGGCCAAGTCAACATCACGGCACTTTGTGAAGTCCATTCAGCCGGCAACTTAATACTAAAAGAATTTTGTTCCATGTCCACAAAGATACTATTTTCTTTGGAATGTATCAAATTTAATAGACTTTGTCATTTAACTAATAATATTTGTTAATAAATTAGTTGAATTAAAAAATTCAATGCCTATTTTTGTACGAACAATTCCTTTATCCTATAACTTCCGCTGCCGTACCACTTCGTACATCAACACCGCCGCCGCTGCCGATACATTCAACGAAGCAATCGTCCCTGCAATGGGAATTTTCACCATTTCATCGCAAATACGGAGATTATCCATAGAAATACCCATGTCTTCTCCTCCCATTACAATGGCGGTAGGCGTGGAATAATCCGCTTGGGTATATTCCGCCGTAGCTTTTTCGGTAGCCGCAATCACTTTGTAACCGCAGTCTTTCAGGAATTTAATGGCATCCGTGATGCTGTTTTCTTTGCATACCGGCAAGGTAAGCAAAGCGCCTGCCGATGTTTTCACGGCATCCGCATTGACGGAAACGCTGTTACGGGCGGGAATTACGAGGGCATCCGTTCCGGCACATTCGCAGGTGCGGGCAATGGCGCCGAAATTGCGGACATCGGTGATTCCGTCCAACAAGACGATAAACGGATTTTTCCCTTCTTCGTACAAAAAGGGAACAATGTCTTCCAAGGTTTGATAGGTTACGGCGGAAATAAACGCAATCACTCCCTGGTGGTTTTTGCGTGTCAACCGGTCTAACTTTTCCTGCGGCACGCGCTGAATCGGGATGTGGGTATCTTTCACAATATTGAAAAGTTCCCGGGACAAATCGTTTTGCAAATCCCTGCGCATCAAAATTTTATCTACTTCTTTTCCTGCCTGAACGGCTTCTATCACGGCACGTGTGCCAAATATCATTTCACTTTCTTTCATTTCAATAATTCTTTCGCATTTTCAATGGCGGCGCTTGTCAATTCCGAACCGCTCAACATTTGTGCAATCTCTTTTATCCGTTCTTCCGTGGATAAGCGGCGGATGTGCGTTTCCGTAAAATCACCTTCTTCTTCCTTATAGACAAAGAATTGCGAATCGCCTTTAGCTGCAATTTGGGGCAAATGCGTAATGGCGATTACCTGCATCACTTCGCCCATCCGGTGCATGATGTCTCCCATTTTATCCGCTATTTCTCCCGAAACGCCCGTGTCTATTTCATCAAATATAATCGTAGGCAAAGCAGTCGCTCCCGCAATCAACGATTTGATTCCCAGCATCAAACGGGAAATTTCACCGCCGGAAGCCGTTTGGGCTACCGCTTTCAATTCGCCGTTTTTGTTGGCCGTAAAAAGGAAACCGACATCATCTATTCCGGTGGCATCGGGCGATTCTTTTGTCATTATCCGGCAACTGAATTGCATGTAAGGCATTCCCAACACGCTCACTTGATCCACCAATTGTTTTTCCAAATAAACAGCGGCTTTCTTGCGGGTGGTTGATACTTTTCCGGAAAGTTCTGTTACCCGTTGCCGGGAAGCATCCAGCAATTTTTGCAATTTAGCTATTTCGTCGTCGTAATTTTCTATTTCCTGTAATTGTGCTTCCAGATTGTCCCTTAACGAGATAAGCGCTTCCACCGAACCGGTTTTGTGTTTTTGTTGCAAAGAATAAATCAAATCCAAGCGTTCGTTTATCCACTGTAAACGCTCCGGATCTAATTCTAATTTTTCGGATTGGCGGCTGATTTCCAATGACAAATCCTTCAAATCTAAGTAGGCCGTTTGCACCCGTTCGATGATTTCACCCGAAGGAGCGTATATTTTTTGCAGGGATTGGGCCAGGTTCAAGGATTCTTTCAAGGAAACCACCACTCCCTTGTTGTCATCCGACAATAAATGTTCAATCGCGTACAATCCGTTTTTCAGTTCTTCCATATTCGAAAGAATCCGCAATTCTTCCTCCAGTTCCGTTTGTTCCGCCGGTTTCAATTTGGCTTCTTCCAATTGTTGGAATTGAAAACGCAGGTAATCCTGTTCGCCAGCCTGTTCGCTCGCTTTTTCCTTTAATTCTTTCAATTGCTTGCCAATGGATAAAAATTCCCGGTAATGCGTTGTATATTCTTCCCGCAAATTTTTGTTACCGGCCAATACATCCAATACTTGCAATTGGAAACGGTTGTCGCCCAGTAATAGATTCTGGTGTTGTGAATGAATATCGATCAGGAAAGTTCCCAGTTCTTTCAAATCGGTCAGACTTACGGGACTGTCATTGATAAACGCGCGGGATTTGCCGGAACTCCAGATTTCCCTCCGCAGAATGCAGTTTTGCGTATCGTAATCCAAGTCCCGTTCATTGAAAAAGGCTTCTAAACCGTAGGAAGAAATATCGAACAGTCCCTCAATCGAACATTTGTCTTTTCCTTGCTGAATGGATTTGGCATCGGCCCGCTGGCCCAAAATCAGGGACAAGGCGCCTATGATAATGGATTTTCCGGCGCCGGTTTCTCCGGTAATCACCGAAAAACCCTGGGAAAACTCAATTTCCAGATTGGAGATCAATGCGTAATTTTGTATTGTCAGTCTTTTGAGCATGGAAGCGAAATGTTATTTTTTCAAGGGATCCAGTTGATTGGACATAGTCGGATACAGGCTGCGAAGCAAATCGTACAGTTCTTTCTTTTCCTCTTGTGTCGCCTTTCCTCCGATGGATACGATTTCGTCTAATTTGGAATCGGCGAACATCTGAAGGATTATTTCGGAATTGCGTACCTGGCGTAATTCTTTCAATACCGGTAAAGCATTCAAAATCGTTGTCCGCGCCCGATCCGGATTGGCCGCCATTTCGTCTAATCCTTTCCGGTGATACGTGTACCACAAATCGCGGTATCCTTTTAAGGAAGCATCCAAAAAAGCATTGATGATAGAGCCCCGGTTGCGGTTATCATCGAAAGAAGACCAGCCGCCCCAGCCCGAATTGGATTGGGCCATCGTGGCAATAGTCTGGGCCTGCCGGTAAAAAAGGCTGCCGCCCGTAGGAGAAAAACTGTCAAAATCCAAGGCCAGAATCAGGTTGGCATAAAAAGCGATTACCGCTTCCAGATTACTGTTCAATGAGTTTTGTTGCATGCCAAACGTATTTTGTTGCGTTTCAATTGTCGCATTCTCCATATATTCAAATTCAAATTTGGTATCCCGGAAATTAAGCATAGTCGTTGTGTACGACGAATTATAGACCGGCCGGCGCGACTGGACAAATAATTCCGCCTTGAAAGCGGTTTCCGAGGGTTGCTCAAGTATTGTCAACGAGAAAGTACAGTCGATCCGTTCGTTAGAAGAAAAGGTAGTTGAACTCCATTTCGACCCATTGATATACTGACTCAAAGCCTGTTCCAAAGATGTAAAAACATTCTTGTTCGTCGTCTGAATCCGCTCGCTGTTGACGGTTACCCGGGCATTCAATTCCTGTGCCTGCAAGTGAAGCAGGGAGGCAAAGAATAAAATAATTATACTGATATATTTCATAATATATATTCTACTATTCATCATTTTGTTTTAAACAATTCTCTAATTGTTTCATGCTTTCATGGAATAATCTTCTACCTTCTTCAATACTCATATATCTTACAGTAGTGATAGTATCCATGACATCTGCCGCCACTTCCTTTTTCGACTTCAACGGAAACGCTTTTGCATTTCCTTCGGCATCAATTATCGTTATTTTATTGGTGTCTTCCCGGAAGCCGGCGCCGGCATCCCGTAGAGAATTCAGCACAATAAAATCCAGGTTTTTCTTCTGCAATTTTTCTTTTGCATTGGGGAGTTCATTGTCTGTTTCCAAGGCAAAACCCACCAACACTTGATTCTCTTTTTTTATTTCCCCTAACGATTTCGCAATATCCGGATTGGGCGTCAATTCCAATGTAAGCGACTCCCCGGACTTGCGTTTCAGTTTGTTTTCCGAATAATGAACCGGTTTGTAATCGGCTACGGCTGCACAAAGAATACCTGTATCTGTCTCCGGGAAATGAGCCAGAGCTGCCTGGTGCATTTCTTCCGCCGATTCAACGTTTATCCGCTTGATATTCGGATGAATCGTTTCCAATCTGACCGGCCCGGTAATCAAAATGACTTCCGCTCCTCTTGCCGCACATTCTTCCGCCAGGGCAAAACCCATTTTACCGGAAGAATAATTACTTATATAACGTACGGGATCTATCTTTTCATACGTGGGACCCGCCGTTATCAGCACTTTTTTTTGGGTAAGTTGCACTTTTTTTTCAAAAAAAGTTTCAAGGACTTTGACAATCGTATCCGGTTCTTCCATCCGGCCTTTCCCTTCCAATGCGCTTGCCAGAAAACCGGTGGCCGGTTCAATAATCTGATTTCCGTACGATTTCAGTTTCTCCAAGTTTTGTTGCGTACTCGGATGCGCATACATATCCAAATCCATGGCGGGAGCGATAAATACCGGCGCTTTCATCGACAGATAAGTCGTGATAAGCATGTTGTCTGCAATTCCGTTCGCCATTTTGCCAATGGTAGCTGCCGTAGCGGGAGCAATCAGCATCAAGTCGGCCCAAAGACCTATATCTACATGGCTGTGCCAGGTTCCGTCGTTGGCTGTAAAAAACGCGCTGACTACCGGCTTTTGCGTCAAAGCAGACAAGGTAACGGGCGTAATAAACTCTTTTCCGGCAGGCGTGATAACGACTTGCACTTCCGCTCCTTTTTTTATCAAGGCGCGGCAAAGACAGGCTGCTTTGTAAGCCGCTATACTTCCCGTAATCCCCAATACAATTTTTTTTCCTGCTAACATAAGACCTTAAAACTTAAAAAACGCTGCAAGTTAGCCATTTTTCATAAGTTCCGCAACGATTTGCACCGTTCTTTTGTTTATTATAAAATATAACACATCTAATTAGATAAATTATGAAAATGAGAAAATTATTTTTTATCACCTCTTTACTGATCATTCCATTTTGTTTGAATGCCCGGGAACCCAATCCATTGGCGGTTGAAAATCAATTTCCCGGCAATTCCGATGCTTTAAAAGTGTATAAGTCGGCTGCTAAAGAACAAGCAGATACAACAACGGCTGCGATACGAACCTCCTGGATTGCCAACAGGCCGGGAGACAACTGGTTTTTTTCCTTGTCCGCAGGAGCAGCTCATTTGCTGAGCGAGGAAACCCGTTATTTACCTGCAGGCAGCCAATTGAATCCTACCTATGGCTTTGCTTTTGGTAAATGGATGTCGCCCGTATGGGGATTGCGCCTGAATGTCACCGGGGCAAAATTGAATGGTTTCGCTACCTGGTTTGATGACCGGGGATATGGAGAATGGTATGTAGGGGATCAACATCCGAACATTTATAATGTGAAGAGCACCAATACGTATGTTTCCGCCCATACGGAGGAAGGCGCCGCTTTTGTCAAAGAAAGATTCCTGAATACCGACAAACTGATTCATACCGGCCATGGCGATGGTTACGGATATGACTTTATGTATATGGGCGTTTCGCTTGATTTTTTGCTTAACCTGAAGAATACGTTCAAGGCTTATAACCCGAAAGCCTTTTTTAATCCGGTAATATATGGCGGTTTTGGATATGCCCATACATTCAAGGAAGATCACCGGACGGCCGTTAATAATATCATGGAGAAAATAGGCGGTATGGCGAATTTTCGTCTAAGCGACAACTGCCAACTCTTCTTAGATGTGCAATTCCTCTTTTTACCTGAAATATTTGACCGGCGGGCGGGCGCTCACCTGACACAAGATATGGTTGATAATTACACCATTGGTTTTACTTACCAGTTCAATTTCAGGCATTTCATCAAATCGCCGGTTTATGAAATTAAAGCGGTTGAGACATTAACCGACCGGGTCAACGAATTGCGAAGCCGTTCGGAAGCAGCAAGTCCTTCGGATGTGATAAGTAAGGAAAAATCTCCGGTAGATCCGGTATTTTTTGAACTGGGCAGTTATGAACTGGGTTATTCCCAGCTAATTAGCATACGGAAAGCGGCCATGTATCTATACAATCATCCGAAATCCAAAATCCGGATAGAAGGTTATGCGGATAAGAATGCCGGTACTCCGGAGCTTAATTTGAAATTAGCTCAAAATCGCGCCAATGCGGTGGGCAATGCCTTGTTTGAGAATTTTGGGATAGACCGTAACCGGCTTATTATTAAATACTTTGGGGATACGGTACAACCCTTTGAAGAAGGACGTCAAAATCGAGTGGCCATCCTCGTTATCCCGTAAAAAACAACGAATCCGTCATTTCTCGCATACACTCGAAATGACGGATTTGCAAACTTTTTGGACAGCTTCTTTTAAATTTACAGCAGTTTTTCCAGGTATTGGAGAAACTCGTTGTTTGTCCAATTGCCGCTGAAGTAGGCGCCGTTTACAAAAAAGGAGGGTGTACTATCCACTTTTGCTTTATCACCGGAAGCAACATCTGCATTGACCTTATCCACTGTTGGTTTGCTTCCAAAATCTTTCTCGAATTTGGCTTTATCCAAACCGATGGATGCAGCATATTGCACCAAGGAAGCATCATCTAAACGCCGTTGATTTTCAAAAATAATATCGTGCATTTCCCAGAATTTACCTTCCAGGCCGGCAGTTTCCGCGGCGATGGCAGCATGAACGGCATGCTCATGCAACTCTTGCAAAGGATAATTCCGGAAAACAAATTGCAGTTTATCACCCAATTTCTGTTGCAATTTTTTTACAATATAATACGCTTCCCCGCAATATGGGCATTGATAATCTCCGTACTCCACTAATGTAATCGGCGCACCCGATGCCCCTTGTGCATGATCCGAACTTGTTACTTTTTCCAAACTCATAATTATTAATTTTTTTAGTGTTCTTTCTGATAGAACATTTTACAGCCCGGAATGTTTTGGAGAAGCGTTAAGTGAATCTTAATTATTTGCTTAAAGCAGATTGATACATTTTTTCAAACTCAGCTCCCATTCCGGCACAATAATCCCAAACGTTTCTTTTATCTTCGTTTTATCTAAAACGCTATACATGGGCCGGGTAGCTTTCGTCGGATACTGATCGGTAGGAATCGGATGTACCGTACAACCGGTTATCCCCGCCAACTGAAAGATTTTTTCGGTAAAATCAAACCAAGTCGTAATTCCTTCATTACTATAATGATAAACGCCGGAAGGAAAAGTTTTTTCTTTTTCAGTGTAAACAATAATGGATAAAATGGCTTGCGCCAAGTCGGCGGCATACGTAGGTGTTCCTTTTTGGTCGTAAACGACGTTCAATTCCGGGCGTTCTTTGCCCAGACGAAGCATCGTTTTTACAAAATTATTTCCATAAATGGAATATAACCAAGCGGTTCGGATAATGATGCTTTCCGGACAAATAGCCAATAATGCCTCTTCTCCCTCGCGTTTGCTTTTCCCGTAAACCGACTGGGGATGGGTCGTGTCCGTTTCCTTGTAAGGAGCGGTTGCCCGGCCGTCGAATACGTAGTCGGTCGATACATGGATAATCCGGGCTTTTCCTTTGGCTGCTTCCGCCAGGTTTTTGACCGCATCCCGGTTGATTTTGTAACACAATTCCACATCGTCTTCCGCTTTATCGACAGCTGTATAGGCGGCGCAATTGACGATGTAATCTATTTTTTTGTCCTGAACAATTTTTACAACTGCTTCTTTTTGAGTCAAATCCAATGTGTCCACGTCGGTCGGAATAAAATTAAATTCGGGATATTGGGCGTACAATACTTCTAATTCACTGCCTAATTGTCCTTTTGCACCTGTAATGAGGATGTTTTTTGTCATAATTTATTACTTTTGTACAAAAGTACGAAATATGTGGCAATATCAAATCTTGGAGACAGGCTTTTTTTACGCAGACGGCGGCGCCATGTTTGGCGCCATACCCAAGAGGGCGTGGAGCCGGAAGTATCCTTCCGATGAACAAAACGGTTGTGTCTTGGCCATGAACTGCCTTTTGGTTTGGAATAATGAAAAAGTCGTTTTATTGGATACCGGCGTAGGAAACAAAGATGTAGGAAAACTTTCGTATTACCGCTTTTTTGACACTGAAAATATCACGGATTTAGTGCGTAAACAAGGTTTTGAACCGGAACAAATCACCGATGTGGTTCTTTCGCATCTTCATTTTGACCATTGCGGCGGTTGCACATACAAAGATGAAAAAGGAAATTTAAAAATCACTTTCCCAAATGCAAATCATTGGGTAAGCGCTTCTCAATGGAACAATTACCTGCATCCGAATGCATTGGAAAAAGATTCTTTCCGTTTGCAGGATGTGATGCCGGTGAAAGAAGCCGGATTGTTGCAATTAGTAGATACGGATATTGAACTGTATCCGGGTTTTAACATCAGTCTTTATGACGGCCACACCGCCGGTCAATTGGTTGTTTCTTTTATATCGGAAAAGGAACAAACCGTGTTATTCCCGAGCGATGTGATTCCGACCAAGGCGCATTTGTCCAACGAGTGGATTTCGGCTTACGATACGCATCCGTTGAAATCGTTGGCAGCAAAAATCAAAATTAAAAAAGAGACGGAGAGCAAAAATACCTGCATGGTGTTTTACCATGATGCTTATCATCCACGAATTACACGAATTAACCCGAAAGAGTAATTTGTGCTAATTCGTGTAATTAGTGGACAACAAACAATTAAAATAAATTAAAAATGAAACGGTTTACTCCTTTATTTATCGCTTGCTTTATCGCATTCCCTTTGCTGCATTCCTGTTTGTCAGGCAATTTCAAGGAAATAAAAGGGAATTACACCATCGTCAATGAAAAAATCGCTATTGATGATTACGAAGGAATCATTTTGGGCGTACCCGCAGAAGTGATTTATCAACAGATTTCGCAAGCAGAACCATTCTTGCAAGTGTTGGTGGACGAAAACATTCTTCCGCGGTTGAAAATTTCGGTGGAGGATCATTGTTTGGTCATCTCTCAAAACACCGATTCCATGTTGCGGCCGACTCAATTCAAAATTTACACCAATTCGCGAAGTTTGTGTAAAGTAGAAATAGCGGGAACCGGCAATATTCTAATGGAAAAAGAAGTGAATTCCCAGGATATGGACATCCTTATTTCAGGAGTCGGGAATGTAAAAACCGACAGCCTGTATTGTGAAATCCTAAAGGTAAAAATAACGGGAGCAGGTGATGCTGAAATCAATGGCGCAGCGACTAACGCCACGTTCTCCATTGATGGAACAGGAAGCATCAAGGCGTTTGGGTACTTGGTTCAAGACTTGAATTGCAGCATCAATGGCGCCGGCGATGTGGAGGCATACGTTTCTAAAAACTTGAATGCGAATGTTTCGGGAGTAGGAAATTTGAGGTACAAGGGAAATCCGGAAACCGTTGTGACTAATATCAACGGAGTAGGAGATATTCGGAAGACAAATGAATGACGGTTTGATTGCGGATAATCTATAATAATTAACCTGAGTTCCTTATCCGGAACTCAGATTAATTATAGATTATAAAGACATAATTCATTAAAAGAAAAAGCGTTAGGAACTTTTATTCTTGTACCCGAAACTTCGACAATTTCAAAAACGAACAAGAATAAGTAAGACGTATGCTACCCTTACCTTTTTTTATTATTTCCGGGGTTGGGTCGAGCAACCCCGGAAAGTCAAGAGCGTACAATACCTAATCACAATAAAATTATGATTTAAAGCCACTCATTTGATAGCGACGGTGGTTTCACTGTTTCAATAAGCACGGCCTTAGGATGTTTTCACCAATGTCGAATTCGCTGCTCCAACTTATGAGGCTGAGGACACCCGTCCCACATTGGCTGTAGGCGGAGACCGACCCTGAAGTCCATATTTGCCCCGATTTTCCCGGCCAAAATACGTCATAGTTGTAATAAGTCGTCACCCCATTGACTGGCCTATTTTCATACGGCATGCATTCACTCGATTTCATCATTCCCACATAGTAGTATCTCGCGTCAGGATTAGTGCTGTATATATATTGACCCGACACTTCAACGTTCACAACAGTGATTGAACTGTGATCTTCATGTCCACCGTCTGTGGTTGTCACCGTAATGGTAGCACTACCATTTCCTATAGCCGTTACCAAACCGCTTGCACTAACCGTTGCCACAGCTGTATTGCTTGATTCCCAGGTCACGGCTTTGTTTGTGGCAGTAGTTGGAGCTACCGTAGCAGTCAACTGTTGGGTGGTCAAAGTAGTAAATGCTTTTGAAGTCGGGCTTACCGTTACACCGGTAACCGGGACAGCGGCGTTTATAACATGCCACTGCGCTCCATCCCACACATAAAGACCTGCGCCATCGGCCAGTTCGCCGTTCGTATTATACACGATCAAGCCTTGCAAATCGCTATCAACGATAGAAGCCTTGTTGGTAAATACATCCGGAATTTCATTGAGGTTGTCAATATTTACGTTTAAAGGGAGTAAGCCGAGATTTGACCCTTCAGGAGTCGTCAAATCCAGCAATGCTCCCGTCACAGCGCTCTCCGTTCCGCCGATATGTACCTGCGCTTGCATTGCAGCAGGCAAAACCAGCCATAAGGCGGCAAAACATGCCGCCCAAAGTTTTTTTGTTCTCTGTTTCATCTTCATTCTTTTCATTAATTTTTCTTCCAAATCGGTTTCCATCCGTCTGTTGCACCCGTCCAGATATAAATACCTTCCGCGCCGATTGCGGTATTATATACAATCAGTCCGACAAGTTTGGTAGCCGCATCAGGTTCCGTAGAAAACGCTTCCACACTGTTTAATGTCAAACTGTTTACTTTAGGCAATAACAGACCACCTACATAACCATTCCCATTGTTCAAATCCAGGACAGCGCCTTGGGTGGGTACATCCGTATCAACTCCACCGATACGCACTTGTGCATTCACACTGGTTGCACCCATAACGATGAGTGTCAGCACTAAAAAAATCATCTTTTTCATATTACTTGTATAATTTAAATTTGTATTTCGTATAAGACGCATAGCGCCTGTTTTATAAAAGGGCAAGGCAACCGGTAATTATAAATTTAATAAGAATGAAAAAAATCTTGTGGTTGCCTGTACCCTAAGTGATGGGCGGGCGCGTTCAAACAGTTAAAAATGAGAGCGAAAAAACCATTGAACTGACACACCCGCCAATTTCCTTTGCCCGTCATTTCGAACGAAGTGAGAAATCTAAAGCTAAGCCGTAAGCCCTACGGAACACCATAGATTTCTCGCTACGCTCGAAATGACGATTGTATGTGTTTGTGAAAATACATCTGACTTGTTCTGCATGTCTGTAGAATTTATGCCTCCAAGTCCCTGAGAAGCGGTTATTTAAAATAAAAAACGTGGGACCCAAACTTTATTTGTGACAGAGGTTTTCGACGACCCACACAATCAAATAAGTTAGACCCACGAATCAACGTGAGCGCTAAACTATTTATTCTTGATTGTGTAGAAGTGTCGAAATTTCTGTCACAAGAATAAAAGCTTACGCTTTTTTTTATTTTATAAAATACTATCTATTTTGTAATAATAGTTGTTTAATTAATTGACAAAAGTAGTAATTGTTTTCATATAAACAAAGGAATTACCAAAATTTAACGAATGAATAAATTATAACAAACTAATATAACAACCCAAACAGCCACAACGGAATTTTATTCCGGCGTATGGATGTCGAACCGGATCAACAATAAAATCCAAAAAACTACTTAAAATTCCGAGCTGAAGTGAAATTTGATTTCCGGAAAATCCTGTTGCGCCATTTGCAGCACATAATTGGAATCGGCCAGGAACACATCGCGCCCCTGTTTATCCAAAGCCATATATTGGTATTTCCGTTTCTTGAAATTTTCCAATGCCTCCGGCGAATCGCTTTCTATCCAACAGGCTTTGTATAAATGGATAGGCTCCCATTTGCATTGAGCGCCGTATTCATGCAAAAGCCGGTATTGGATTACTTCAAATTGCAACTGTCCGACCGTTCCGATGATTTTCCGGCCATTGTATTGATTGATAAAAAGTTGCGCCACGCCTTCGTCCGTCAATTGGTCGATGCCTTTGTTCAACTGTTTGGTTTTCAGCGGATCGGAGTTTTCAATGTACTTGAACATTTCGGGAGAAAAACTGGGTAATCCTTTGAAATGCAGGTTTTCACCGGAAGTTAACGTATCGCCAATCTTGAAATTTCCCGTGTCGGGCAAACCGATAATATCCCCGGCATAAGCCTCGTCAACCGTTTCTTTCTTTTGCGCCATAAAAGCGGTTGCTTGTGAAAATTTCATCTGCTTGTCGAACCGGACATGCTTGTAATTGGCATTCCGCTCAAATTTTCCGGAACAAATTTTCAGGAAAGCAATGCAACTCCGGTGGTTGGGATCCATGTTGGCGTGAATCTTGAAAATGAAACCGGAAAACGGATCTTTTTCGGGCGTCACTTCCCTTTCTTCCGCTGTCACCGGACGGGGAGAGGGGGCAATTCGTACAAAACAATCCAACAGTTCTTTGACGCCGAAATTATTCAAAGCCGAACCGAAAAACACAGGAGCGATATCTCCTTTCAGGTAAGTATCCACATCAAATTCGGGATAAACACCTTTGATCAAATCCAAATCGGCGCGAAGCCGTTCCGCCAAATCGCTTCCGATATATTTTTCCAGTTCGGGACTGTTAATATCCTTGAACTGAATGGATTCGGTAACGGTTTGTTTGCTGGGCGTATAAATATCCAATTTTTCTTCGTAGATATTGTACACGCCTTTGAATTTGCTGCCCATTTCAATCGGCCAACTCAAGGGTCGCACGTGGATGTGGAGTTCTTGTTCCAGTTCGTCCAGTAAATCGAAAGGATCTTTCCCGTCCCGGTCCATTTTATTGACAAAAACAATCACCGGTGTTTTGCGCATCCGGCAGACTTCCATCAGTTTACGGGTTTGCGCTTCCACCCCTTTGGCAATATCGACCACGATAATCACGCTGTCCACGGCAGTCAACGTGCGGTAGGTATCTTCCGCAAAATCCTGATGGCCGGGCGTATCGAGGATATTGATTTTATAATCGTCGTAATCGAATCCCATGACCGAAGTGGCCACGGAAATACCCCGTTGTTTCTCGATTTCCATCCAGTCGGAGGTAGCTGTTTTCTTTATCTTATTGGATTTGACCGCTCCCGCCACATGAATAGCTCCCCCAAAAAGCAAGAGTTTTTCGGTAAGGGTTGTTTTTCCCGCATCGGGATGGGAGACGATGGCAAAAGTTCTCCTTCTTTGTATTTCCTGGCTTAATTCAGACATTGTATGATAATTTGGCACAAAAGTACGAATAATAATAGAAAAAGCCTATGATTTCTTTTACGGAAATATAAGCTCTATTCATACGTTTTGCTTGCTATTTAACGCATTTTTTATAACTTTGCCCATCGTTAAACTTATTTTATTAATATCATAAAGCAAATGAAAACATTTAAATCGGTTCTTGTACTACTATCTTTGGTGATAATGATTTCTTGCGGCCCTTCCGACAAGAAAACAGTGGAAAAATTGGAGAAAAACATTGGTCTCCAAATGTATTCTCTTCGCGATGACATCAATAACGACGCGGTAGGTGTTGATTCTATTATTAAGGTAATCGGCGAAATGGGTTACAAATATGTGGAAGCTGCCAGCTATTTCGACGGCCTTATTTACGGAATGCCTCCCGAAACATTCAAGGAAAAAGTAGAGGCTGCCGGTCTTATTTCACTTTCTTGCCACGTGCGTCAAGATATCACAGACAATATGGACGAAGTATGGGCTTGGTGGGACAAATGTATTGCCACCCACAAAGCAGCCGGTATGAAATACATCGTTCAACCGTCGATGCCGACTCCCGAAACAGTGGAAGGCCTTCAGGCGTATTGCGATTATTTCAATCAGGTAGCCGAAAAATGTAAAGCCGCCGGTCTGGAATTTGGTTATCACAACCACGCTTACGAATTTGAAAAAGTGTATGATGACGGCACCGTTATGTACGACTACATGATTCAACACATGGATAAAGTATTTTTTGAATTAGATATTTACTGGTGTCAAAAAGGCGGCCGCTTAGCTACCGAATTATTCACCCAATATCCCGGCCGTTTCACGTTCCTGCATGTGAAAGACGAAGCGGAATTGGGACAAAGCGGTTATATGAATTTCGAAGATATATTCAATAATATTGATAAATCAGGTGCAAAATATCTTATCGTAGAAGTAGAAAGATACAACGTGCCCCCGGTAGAATCCGTAAAACAAAGCTTAGATTACCTGAACAACGCCGAATTCGTGAAAATAACTAAAAACTAAAAACTAAGAACTAAAAGTTGGCTGGCGCCTGTTATCGTGCGTCAGCCAACTTTTAGTTCTTAGTTTTTAGTTCTTAGTTCCCTCTATCCAGTGGCGGGCGTTTACGAAGGCTTCTATCCACGGGCTTACTTCGTTGTTTTTGTGTTTTTGCGGATAATGCGCCCATTGCCAGGGGAATATGGACCGTTCCAAGTGGGGCATCATTGCCAGGTGGCGGCCGTCTTTGGAACAAATGCCGGCTACGGCATAATCCGAACCGTTTGGATTGCCTGGATATTCACCGTATAGATATTGCGCTACCACCGAGTATTTCTTTTCTTTCAGCGGCAGAGAAAATTTCCCTTCTCCGTGGGCTACCCAAATTCCTAATTTACTTCCGGCCAAGGAACCGAACATCACCGATTGATTTTTCGGGATGGTCACCGATACAAATTCCGATTCAAATTTATGGGAATCGTTGTGAAGCATCACCGTTCGGTGTTTGTGTTCGGGGTTAATCAAATTCAGTTCGACCATCAACTGGCAACCGTTGCAGACACCCAAACTCAAGGTATCGGGACGTGCGTAGAATTTGGCCAATGCTTCTTTCGATTTTTCATTGTAAAGGAAAGCGCCCGCCCAACCTTTGGCCGAGCCTAAGACATCCGAATTGGAAAATCCGCCGCAGAAAACAATCAGGTTGACATCTTCCAGTGTTTCGCGCCCGGAAGCCAAGTCGGTCATGTGTACGTCTTTCACATCGAAACCGGCCAAGTATAACGAATAAGCCATTTCCCGTTCGCCATTGGTCCCTTTTTCCCTGATAATGGCCGCCTTGATACCCGATTGGTTTTTGCGGTCGGCCGAGATTTGATACGAATCCAATGTACCTTGGAACGATTTGGCGAATTTGACTTCTAAGGGTTGTTGGCTGTAGTTTTCAAAACGTTTCTTGGCCAAGTGATGAGTTGATTGCTCCCGGTCTAATAAATAAGAAGAAGAAAACCAGACATCCCGCAGGTAATCAATACCGAAATGATATTGGGCGTTATTTTTGGAAAGTAAAATATGACGTTCCTTTGTCGGCCGGCCTATCCGGACAAAACGAACACCTTGCTCAGTTAAGTACGTTTCCACTTTTTCCTTATTTTCTCCCTGAATGATAATACCCGGATTTTCGCTGAATAGTATTTTTATCACATCCTGTTCGGCGATACCGTCTAAGGTAATGTCAAGTCCGCCGGAACCATTGCCGAAGCACATTTCCAATAATGTGGTAATCATCCCACCGGCTGAAATATCGTGACCGGCCGCAATCAATTCGTTTTCAATCAAATACTGAACGGCATTGAAAGCGGTTTTGAAGTATTCCGTATCCTTTACAGTCGGAACTTCATCGCCTATCCGGTTCAACGATTGGGCAAAAGCCGAACCGCCTAATTTCAGCGTATCGGATGAAAAATCAATATAATACAATCTTTTACTTGATTTATTAATTACAACAGGAGATACAATCTTCTTAATATCAGATACTTCAGCTCCTGCCGAGATAATCACCGTCCCCGGAGAATACACTTTCAAAACTTCCCCTCTTTGGGAGGGGGTTGGGGGGAGGCTATATTTTTGTGTCATGGACAAAGAATCTTTTCCGGTAGGAATATTGATTCCCAAATCGCATGCAAATTTGGAACAAGCTTCCACCGCTTCGTACAGACGGGCGTCTTCTCCCGGATTGCGGCAAGGCCACATCCAGTTGGCGCTCAATGAGACACTTGCCAACTGATTTTTCAAAGGGGCAAAAACGATGTTGGTCAACGCTTCCGCAATGGCCATCACCGAACCGGCGGCAGCATCCGCCAGAGCCACCTGCGGGGCATGACCGATGGAAGTGGCAATCCCGGCTTTCCCGCGGTAATCTAAGGCCACTGCGCCTAAATCGCTCAACGGCAATTGGATTTCACCCTGACATTGTTGACGGGCTACTTTTCCGGTTACCGAACGGTCCACCTTATTTGTCAGCCAATCCTTGCAAGCCACCGCTTCCAACCGCAAAACATCTTCGAGGTATTCAGGAAGTTTCTTCAGGTGATATTCCGGCGCCTCAAAAGTTTCTTTTATCGTAACATCGTTCATAATCGTGCGCGGAGGTTTCCCGAAGAAATCGCACAGTTGCATATCTAAAGGCCGTTTTTCTTTTTCCTGTTCAAAAACAAACTGCATATCCCCGGTCGTTTCCCCTACCACATACATCGGAGAACGTTCCCGTTCGGCGATTTGCTTTACGCGGGCAATATCTTCCGGTTTCAAAACCAATCCCATCCGTTCCTGGCTTTCATTCCCGATAATTTCTTTCGCCGAAAGAGTCGGGTCGCCTACCGGAAGGTTGTCCATATTGATTTTCCCGCCGGTCGTTTCCACCAATTCGGAAAGGCAATTCAAATGGCCGCCTGCGCCGTGGTCGTGAATGGAAACAATCGGATTTTTATCGGATTCGGCCAAGGTACGGATTACATTGGCTACCCGTTTTTGCATCTCCGGATTAGCGCGTTGCACGGCGTTCAATTCAATTCCGCTGGTATATTCCCCGGTATCGACAGACGAAACAGCGCCGCCACCCATCCCGATGCGGTAGTTATCGCCGCCCAGGATAACGATTTCTTCGCCCGCTTCCACGGTTCCTTTCAGGGCATCCTCTTTTTTAGCAAAACCGACACCGCCGGCCAGCATAATCACTTTATCATAAGCAAATTGCTTGTTGTTTTCTTCATGTTCAAAAGTCAGGAGGGAACCGCAAATAAGCGGTTGACCGAATTTATTTCCAAAATCGGAAGCCCCGTTGGATGCTTTAATCAGGATTTGTTCGGGTGTCTGGTACAGCCATTTGCGAGGCGGCATTGCCTGTTCCCACGGCCGTTTTTTCTCTGAGCGCGGATAAGCCGTCATATAAACAGCTGTTCCGGCAATCGGCAACGAAGCTTTCCCTCCGCCCAAACGGTCCCGGATTTCGCCACCGGTTCCGGTAGCAGCGCCGTTGAACGGTTCTACGGTAGTCGGGAAATTATGCGTTTCCGCTTTCAGCGAAATAACGGTTTCAATCGCCTTGGTTTCAAAAAAATCGGGTTCATCGCCCCGGCCCGGCGCAAATTGCTCAATGACAGGCCCCTGACTAAACGCGACATTATCTTTGTAAGCGGAAATCAATTGATTGGGATTGACTTTGGACGTTTTCTTTATCAATTGGAAGAGGGTAGATTCTTTTTCCACTCCGTCAATGACGAAGAGGCCATTGAAAATTTTGTGACGGCAATGTTCCGAATTTACCTGGGAGAAACCAAACACTTCGCTGTCAGTCAGTTTACGACCCAGTTTCGCACTTACCTCATTCAAATAATCAATTTCTTCGCCGTTCAAAGCCAAGCCTTCCTGCTGATTGTAAACGGCAATATCGTCAATGGAAATAATTTCGTCCGGTTTTTTGTTGATGGTAAAAATGTCCTGTCCAATACCCTTATACACTTTTTGAAGCATCGGATCGTACGGGGCATGCGCGTTTTTAACCATCTGAAATTCTTCTATCCGAGTGATTCCTTCGATACCCATAATTTGGGTAATTTCTACGGCATTGGTACTCCACGGCGTCACCATTTCACGGCGCGGCCCGATACAAAAAGAATCTATTTTACTTTCTTTCAATAATTTAGCTCCACTAAAAAGCCAAACCAACTTGTGGATGTCTTCCCGGGCCAATTGTACCGTTACTTCGACTGCTAAAATAGAATGAGTGAGCGTTTTGAAGAATAAAACCATTTGAATTTATGAATTATGAGTTACCACTATGAACTAAGCCACTTTTCGAGGACAAAAGTAATAAAAAAATAGTATTTTTGTTCAATCTAAAGATGATTTGCTTACGCAAAAAATCCAGTTCTATTAGAAATAATTGTAATAATATTTGCAGGTTATAAAATAATAACCTATCTTCGTGTAATAATTATAAACCCAACAAATTTAAACATGCCAACATTATTAATTTTATTCGGACTAAGATTTTATTTTTACACTCGTGACCACGAACCTATTCATGTGCATGTAGAAAGTTCTGACGGCGAAGCAAAATTTGAAATCGAAAATGAAGTTATACTCGTATCAAACAAAGGCTTAAAGCGAAAAGACCTCAAATTGGCTGAAAGCATTTTGGAAGAAAACAAAGAAAATTTCATTAACGAATGGAAAAAGGTTTTCGGTGAATAATTTCCGAAATCTTTTCCACTATAAAAACGGAAGGGATATGAAAATAAAGAAATTATGGTTTGACAACGAAAAAATATTCGTGCTTACCGATGATGAAAAACAACTGTGGCAATCACTTCTTTGGTATCCGCGTTTGCAAAATGCAACGCAGGAACAACGGAATAACTACCGAATAACAAACACCGGTATTCGTTGGGAAGAGATTGACGAAGATATGTCTTTTGAAAGTTTCTTCTATGACGAACCGGAGCCTACCGGAATAGCTAAAGTATTTCATCAATACCCTGAACTGAACGTATCGGCCATAGCAAGGCGCATGGGAATGAAACAAAGTTTATTGGCTGCCTATGTCAGTGGATCAAAGAAACCATCGATAGAACGAACAAAGGCAATTGAAAAAACAATACATAATTTCGGAAAAGAACTAAGCGCTATTCAATTTTGAATCAACAATTCTAATTGACTTCGCTCCGGGCTGAGATGCTTGCAATGTTTTATTTATAAAAAATAAAATACGTAAGTGGATATTGAAAATTAATGTAATATTTGCATGACTTATATTTTGCATGACTTGATTTTTTAACACAATGCAGCTAAAAGAACCCATTGAAGATTTGTTTCAGGAACAATTGCAGGACTGGCCGTTAGCGGCCGGGAATTATGCGGATTTGCAACAGGTGTTGTGGAAAGATATTGATTTTGAGGGTTTTGAAATAAAAATTCAATTCAATCCCGAACGCATCCGTTCTTCAGGCGCGAAAGTAGATCGTTCTTCGATTCAACAACGGCCGTGTCTTCTCTGTGCCGGAAATCGTCCTCCGGAGCAAAAGGGACTGGATTATCCGCCCCATTATACTCTTTTGCTGAATCCGTATCCGATTTTTCCCCGGCACCTGACCATTCCCGATACCCGGCACGTTTCCCAACAAATCCAAGGCCGGATAAAGGACTTTTTGTCATTAGCGCGGGATTTACCGGATTATACGCTGTTGTACAACGGGCCGAAAAGCGGCGCTTCCGCTCCCGACCATTTTCATTTTCAAGCCGGAAATAAAGGTTTTTTGCCGGTTGAACACGATATTCATTTTTTCCCCGGAAAAAAATTACTCAAACAAGAGGCATTGGGAAGTATTTATTCTATGGAAAATTATCTTCGCCATTGTTTTGTTTACGAAAGCAATCACGAAGAATGGTTGCTTACCCGGTTCCATCAATTGACCCAATTATTACAGGCGGTTCAACCGGCGGAAGAAGAACCCATGTTCAACCTGATTGGTTGGAAAGAAGAAAGCCATTGGCAGTTGGTTGTTTTCCCGCGAAAGCAGCACCGGCCGCGCCAATTTTACGAAACCGGTGATAATCAGCTGCTTCTTTCTCCGGGAGTTGTTGATTTTGGCGGCGTTTTAGTCGTTCCCCGCAAAGAAGATTTCGATAAAATAGATAAAAATGTTTTGATTGATATATATTCACAATTAACTTTGAGCGATGAAGCAACCCGAAATATCTGTCGGCATCTTATCGGCTGACGAAATCCATGTTCAAAACAATCCGGCCAACGCTTCTTTTATCCTGAAAGAGGTGCCTATCGGAATTAATTTCCATTGGGAACGGAAAGAAGACCAGGAATTTAAAGGCGAATTGAAAATCATCCGTGAAGGAGATAAACTGACGGTCCTAAATATCATTCCCATAGAGGATTACTTAGTGAGTGTCATTTCTTCGGAAATGAGCGCCACCGGTTATATTGAATTGTTGAAAGCCCACGCTGTGATTTCCCGCAGTTGGCTGTTGGCGCAGAAAGAAAAAGCTTCGCAACTTCATCAGTCTCAGTTCGTTTATTCGCCTGTTACCGAAACGGCTGACGAATATATCCGTTGGTACGACCGGGAAGATCATGCGCATTTTGATGTTTGTGCAGACGACCATTGCCAACGCTATCAGGGAATTACGCGCGCTTCTACACCGGAAGTAAAAGAAGCGGTTGAAAGCACTTTCGGGGAAGTCTTAATGTATGATGGAAAGATTTGTGATACCCGCTTTTCAAAATGTTGCGGCGGCATCACCGAAAAATTTGAAAATTGTTGGGAACCGGTTCCGCACCCCTATTTGGATAGTGTTGCAGATCCTTTTTGTAATACCAACGACCAAAAGGTGTTGAGCCAGGTACTAAACAATTATGACCGGGAAACCCGGGACTTTTACCGTTGGACAGTGGAATATTCCCGGGAAGAAATCAGCGATTTGATCCGGAGGAAATCCGGTTGGGATTTTGGGGAGATTCTGGATTTAATTCCGGTGGAAAGAGGCCCGTCGGGGCGTATCATCCGCTTAAAAATCGTTGGAACTCAACTGACTAAGACCATCGGCAAAGAATTGTTTATCCGCAAAGCCTTATCGGAAACCCATTTGTACAGTTCGGCTTTTGAAGTAAAAAAAGAAAAGGATAAATTCATATTAAACGGCTCCGGCTGGGGGCATGGCGTTGGGTTGTGTCAGATTGGAGCGGCTGTCATGGCGAAAGAGGGATACACATATAAAGAGATATTGGCGCATTATTTTTCCGGCGCCGAATTAAAAAAATGCTATTGAATTTCAAAAAAGATAGTTTTCATCACCCCTTGAAAATCCTGAAGTTTGGAATTACTCAGGTACTGTAAATACTAATTTAGCGTAGCCAATTGCGTAGCGGTTAGGGAATATATGGTATAGTTCAATGTTATAATGTAGCAATAATAGTTTCAAATTCTTTGTATGTCATTATTTTAGTCCGATTATGAGTTCGTAACACCAGCAAATCTTTATCGCCTGTCAAAAGATAATCTGCTTTAACGGTTTCAGTAAAAGCGAGCAAATACAAGTCTTTGGCATCCCTCAAACCGGACGACACAGCAACATCCGTTATGGGACTCCAAATGCAAGAAACGTTCATTAACTCCAATGTTTTTTCTATATGCTCTGCAGTGGTATATTTTCTGATTTTTTCGCGGGAGGCAATCCGTAGAAACTCCACTTTTAATTCTTCACACATATATATTGAAACAGAATTATTGTTACACAAAGAACGTAATTCCAATAGTCTTTTACCGATAAGCAATGAAATCCAGAGATTTGTATCAATGATTATTTTACATTTTGCCATAACGCACTGCTCTGACCTCGTTCATTATATCTTCATCTGACAAATCAATATCTTTTGGACTACTTTCTATATATTTATCCCAAAGGTTTTGCTTATTATCAATAAACCATCCCATTTTATCAGCAAAAAGTTTAAAAAACTGTATGTCCGATTGTGGAATGTCAACAAATAATTTTTCTCGAACAGCTTTCTTTTTAGAGATTATAGATTTTTTTTTTAATATTGTTGTTTCCATATTTATTTTGTTTTAGAAATACATTTGCAAAGATAGCAAATAATTGGAAATTGAGAACGTTGTTTACGCTAAATCAGGGTAAACGCACGAAATTTTCTTATATTTCCGGTCAAAATGCTTACTTTTGTCGAATGGCATCTATATATGATTATTTAAGCGAGATAGAAGACTACCGGATAGAGAAAAAAT
>JAISKT010000133.1 GCA_031261295.1 Candidatus Symbiothrix sp.
GGTAGCCGGTAATGGGTCGTTAGCGACTGCACAAGTGAAGATTGGTGGAACGGGTGATCCGGCTCCCGGTTCTATTTTGGATCTCAGTGGCGCCACAAACCTGGGTTTGTTGTTGCCCCGAGTCTCAGCTATTCCCGGTTCGACGAGTACGCTCAACAAAGCGGGTATGATGGTCTATAATACAGCAGACAAAAGGGTATATACGTATGATGCTACCGCTAAGGTTTGGATTGCCGGAGCTACACAGACGGATATTACTACGGCCGTGTCCGGATTAGTGCGCTCGGATGGACTGAAAACCATCAACAGCACTTCTTTGATTGGTACAGGCAATATTGTGATACCTGCAGGTGCGCAAGGCCCCGCAGGCGCTGCCGGCCCGGCCGGAGTGCAAGGCCTTCAAGGCCCTGCAGGCCCAGCCGGCGCCAAAGGGGATACGGGCGCTACCGGAGCGGTTGGCGCCACCGGCCCGAAAGGGGATACGGGTGCTGTTGGTGCGCAAGGCCCTGCCGGCCCGACAGGAGATGCCGGCGCTCAAGGTGTGCAGGGTACGGCCGGCACTGCCGGCGCGAAAGGAGATAAAGGCGCTACGGGTGCGACTGGCCCGACGGGACCCAAAGGTGATACGGGCGCTAAAGGTGATACGGGTGCGGCTGGGGCCAAAGGTGATACGGGTGCGGCCGGTGCGCAAGGGCCTGCGTTTTCTACTATAGCGACATCATCGGTTAATGGTCTACTGACTGCGGCTGATAAAATTAAATTGGACCAGTTAGTATCCTTATCGTCTGGCGGGAACTCGTTTTCGCAGGTTGGTCGCACCTCGGTGCGAGGCGATGTGTTTAAATCTGGCGGTGGGACAAATGCATGCCAGTCCGCCCTAGGCGTAGGATGGCGGGTGCCGAGTACGGCGGAGATTCTCGTTTATGCACAAATGCGAATTCCGGACGTGCGACCAGTGGCAGCGAGCCCCATTTATGGAGCCCAACCGCTGAAGGATGGCACATATATACGTTTTAACGCGAATGCTACGCTATGCGAGAACTGTTGGGGATTGGGAAACGTTGCTTTATCAGCTGAATCCAGTTTTGGGAAAGGTTTTGCAGACACTGGCAATTACACTATATTGTGCGTAAAATAACGGCACGCGCTCGGTATAATATCTTAGATGGGCGTATATATGATATACCCAGTTTAGGCTAAATTCGACTTGTTAAAAACAATTAAGAAACCACAACCATGTTCTGCCACCCGTAGGGTTGAAAACACCGACCTTATGGGTTGGCGGAAAAGGTTATCACCTAAAGATCAATGTTAAATCATTGGTCTTTCGTTATTTAATAGTTTTTCTCAGAGAAAAGAAAACCTGAAAAACTATTTTAAATTAAGAATTAAGAATAATTATTTATCTTTGCTTAAATTTTAAAATAAAATAGGAAAGCTATGGAAAAGGAATCCAAAAATTATCCTACAGAAGAACAATTGAAAGAAAAAGAAGAAAAACAAACGGTTGAAGAACCTGCGGTTGCTTATCTAAGTCGTTCAAAACGATATACCTATGCAGACTATTTGTCTTGGATAGACGATAGAAGGCGGGAACTGATTGATGGCGTTGTATATGATTTATTGAGTGCGCCAACCTATTTTCATGCCCGGATTTCAGCTAAAATAACAACGATTGTCGGTTGGTTTATAAGAGAAAGAAAAGGTAAATGTAAAATTTTACATGCACCTTTTGATGTTCGCCTGCCTAAAAATGGAGAAACGGCCGATGATAAAATATATACCGTGGTACAACCCGATATATGCGTGGTTTGCGACCCTCAAAAATTGGATGAAAAGGGTTGTATCGGCGCGCCGGACTTAATTGTGGAAATTCAATCGCCTTCCACGGCCAAGCGGGATTTGAATGAAAAATTCTTTTTATATGAAGCCGCCGGTGTGAGGGAATATTGGGTCGTTTATCCCCGGGAAAAAGGATTAACGGTTTTCCTGCTGCAGGAAAATGGAAAATTCGATGAAGGAACCACTTACGAATATGAAGGGAAAGTGCCCGTCTCTATTTTCAAAGGCTTAAAAATGGATCTGAAAGAACTCTTTGAAGATTGATTTTTGATAATTGTTTCTTTTGTTGTACTTTTGCATGCTCATAACAAATTCGAAGGCGAATTATCAATTGCGAATGCCTGCATTCCTAATTCTTAATTCTTAATTCTTAATTCAAATAAAGGATGTTTGAAAATTTAAGTGATAGGTTAGAACGGTCGTTTAAGTTGCTGAAAGGTGAAGGAAGAATCACCGAAATCAACGTGGCCGAAACATTGAAAGACGTGCGCAAAGCCCTGTTGGACGCGGACGTGAACTACAAAGTGGCCAAAACATTTACCGACACGGTAAAGGAAAAGGCCTTGGGTCAAAATGTGCTTACCGCTGTGAAACCCGGTGAGTTGATGGTGAAAATCGTTCACGACGAATTGTCGGCCTTGATGGGCGGCGATACGGTCGAACTCAATTTGTCCGGCAAACCGACCATCATCCTGATGTCGGGTTTGCAAGGTTCCGGTAAGACGACTTTTTCCGGGAAGTTGGCTAAACTGTTGAAAGACAAAAAGAACAAGAAACCGCTTTTGGTTGCCGACGATATTTACCGGCCGGCCGCTATCGACCAGTTGAAAGTGTTGGGCGAACAAATCGGCGTAGAAGTCTATTCGGAACCGGAAAACAAAAATCCGGTGGAAATAGCGCAAAATGCCATCAAACAAGCCGTTAAATTCGGCAACGACGTGGTAATCATCGATACCGCAGGGCGTTTGGCTATCGACGAACAGATGATGACCGAAATCGCCGCTATCAAAAAAGCCGTTCATCCGGACGAAGTGCTGTTTGTGGTGGACTCCATGACCGGCCAGGATGCAGTGAACACGGCCAAAGAATTCAACGACCGTTTGGATTTCAGCGGCGTGGTGCTGACCAAAGTAGATGGCGATACCCGCGGCGGTGCGGCCCTTTCCATCCGTACCATTGTGGACAAACCGATAAAGTTTGTGGGTACGGGCGAAAAAATGGATGCAATTGACCCGTTCCACCCCAAACGTATGGCCGACCGTATTTTGGGAATGGGCGACATCGTTTCGTTGGTTGAAAAAGCGCAGGAACAATACGATGAAGAAGAAGCCCGCCGTTTGCAAAAGAAAATTGCCAAGAACCAATTCGATTTCAACGACTTCCTTTCCCAAATCAACCAAATCAAGAAAATGGGTAACCTGAAAGATTTGGCGGCCATGATTCCGGGGGTAGGTAAAATGATAAAAGATGTGGACATCGACGACGATGCGTTCAAAAGCATCGAAGCGATTATCCTTTCCATGACTCCCGGTGAACGGACGAACCCCGGCATACTGAACGGAAGCCGCAAAGCCCGGATTGCCAAAGGGAGCGGAACAAACGTTACGGAAGTAAATAAACTGCTGAAGCAATTTGAGGAAACCCGCAAAGTGATGAAACTAATGACTACCGCTAAAAAACTGCCGGGCAAAAGAAGATGAAACTAATTGACGGAAAAGCCATTGCAGCTCAGATAAAATCGGAGATTGCCGAAGAAGTACAGCAAATCCTGGCCCAAGGCGGTAAACGACCGCATTTGGCAGCGATTTTGGTAGGTCACGATGGAGGAAGCGAAACCTACGTTGCCAGTAAAGTCAGGACTTGTGAAGAAGTCGGCTTCCAATCGGCCCTTATCCGCTACGAAGACGATGTGACGGAAGATGAACTACTTAAGAAAGTAATTGAATTGAACGAAGATCCGGATGTGGACGGTTTTATCGTCCAATTGCCGCTCCCCAAACATATCTCCGAGCAAAAAGTGATCGAAACCATTGATTACCGCAAAGATGTGGATGGCTTTCATCCAATCAATGTAGGACGCATGTCAATTGGCCTGCCTTGCTTCGTTTCCGCCACGCCGGCCGGCATCCTCGAATTATTGAAAAGATACGCCATTGAAACCTCCGGCAAACATTGTGTAGTGCTGGGCCGTAGCAACATTGTCGGGAAACCGATGGCTTCGCTGATGATGCAAAAAAGCGATCCGGGCGATTGCACGGTTACGGTGTGCCACAGCCGCACCCGGGATATTAAAAAATACTGCTTGGAAGCCGATATTATTATCGCGGCGTTGGGAGCGCCCGGATTTTTGAAAGGCGACATGGTAAAAGAAGGTGCGGTCGTTATTGATGTCGGTACCACCCGTGTACCTTCCGACCAAACCAAATCCGGGTTTAAATTAAAAGGAGATGTGGAATTTGACGAAGTGGCTCCCAAGTGCTCATTTATTACCCCCGTTCCCGGTGGTGTCGGCCCGATGACGATTATTTCCTTGATGCGGAATACGCTGCTGGCCGGCAAGAAAGCGATCTATTGTAAATGAATTGCAAAAACATAGGCCTAAATTTGCATTATAGCGAATTTTATTCCTATATTTGTAATTGAACTTCAAATTTCGCCACAAAATGATTATAAATTTCAGTGTTCAGAACTATGGTTCGATAAAAGACAAACAAACCTTGTCTTTTGAAGCCGATAAGTCAACTCATTTGGAAGATTATTATGTAATTCACACGAATGGTTTGCGTTTGCTTAAACTTGGCTTGATTTATGGTGCGAATGCTTCAGGGAAAACAACAATTTTGAAAGCATTGGATTTTTTACGGACGCTTGTTCTAAATCCTAAAAGTCAAAAAACAGAAACTTTTGACTTTGATCCATTTCTATTTGATGAAAACACGCCGAATCAAAATACAATTTTTGAGATTGAATTCTTGCAAAATGATGTTCGATATTTTTATTTTGTGGAATTGAACAAAAAAGCAATTGTAAGTGAGGAGCTTTACGCATATAACCCCAAAAAATCCAATGTTTTTAAAAGAACTACAAATTTGGAAAAACAAACTACAGATATACAGTTTGGAAATAAAATTAAAATAGATAAAATTTCAGAACGAACATTAGTGCTGAATACACTTTGGAATAGAGTTGTATTAGATGGATTTAATCGTACAAATGTTGATATTAAAGAATTAAAAGATGGTTTAGATTGGTTTAAAGATTATTTACAGCAATTAATAGTCCCTCATAAAGACCTTACAAATTTTACTTCTTCGCGCATTGTAGAGTCAGAAATACAAAAAAATATAGTAATTGAAATTCTCAAAAAAGCAGATTTCAATATTTCTAATATCATTATTAAAAATAAAGAATATGATTATCCTGTTGTTCGCAATTTAGAAGACCAAAAAGCATTGATAGAATGGCAAGAATGGAAGCAGTCAATGGGTTTCAAAGAAATCAAATTTGAACATACAATAAATGATAAGCGATACGTGCTAGCATTCGAAAAAGAATCACAAGGTACCCAAAGATATTATGGTCTTGCAGGAATTTTATATTTGCTGATTAAAAATTCTGCCGCATTTTCCATAGATGAACTTGAATCGTCATTGCATCCCGATTTATTTGAACATTTTTTGTTATCATTTCTAATAAATTCAAAAAAATCTCAACTCCTTGCGACAACGCATAATAGGGAAATTTTAGAAGATAAAGATATTTTTAGAAACGATGCAATTTGGATAACGAACAAAGAAGAAGATAGTGCAACAGAATTATATTCATTTGCTGATTTTAACACTTCAGTTATTCGGAATACCAATAGCATATATAATGCCTATAAAATAGGAAAATTGGGTGGAGTACCAAATCTTGGTGATTATTATATTGATATTGAAGATGAATCAAACTAAATCTATTCAAACAAAAGGTAAATTGTCCTTTGCATTTGTCGTTGATGGACAATGTGAATCTTGGTATATTCGAATGCTGAAGCGAAATGAAAAAGATTTAAATATTACATTAAATCCCAAACTCCCCGAAAAGAAAAAAATAGCAGAGCAATATGAGCAAGTCGTTAAATTATTAGAGCGGTATGACAAAGTTTTTTGGATTATTGATTTTGATTCCATAAATAAGGAAAACCGCGAAGCAAAAAAAAGAACAAAAACTGAATTACAAGTGTTCCGGGAATATTATGCGAAAATAAAAAAGAAATACACAAATGTGGAAGTGATTATCAATAATCCTTGTTTGGAATATTGGTATTTATTGCATTTTGAAACAACTAACAAATATTTTGCAACTTGCAATGATTTATTAAAGCCATTAAAAAAGCATATTCCTAATTACGAAAAAACACAAACATTTTATACAAAACAAAATAATGACATTTACTTGCGATTAAAACCACATTTGCCCCAAGCGATTGCTAATGCAAATAAGTTACAAGAGTTTGATTTTGAAAATCCACAGCGTGGGCTAAGTCAAATGCAATTCTTTTTTGAAACAGACGAAATAAAAAGATTATTTAATCATGTCAGCCATTAATAAATTAATTTTTCTTCTTTTCTTATTTCTTTTTACTGCCTGTCACACAGACCGCGAACAGGCGATTGATTTTTATTATTGGAAAACGAATGTATCATTAGATACCACCGAACAGCAATATTTCAAAGAGTTGGGAAGCCAACAATTATATATCCGTTTTTTTGACGTGGACAATGAAGGAAACGGAATCCATCCGGTCGCGAAAATAAAACCGTTTGATTGTACGCTTTTGAATGCCCGCTATGTGCCGGTCGTTTTCATTACCAACCGGACATTTACCGGGATTACTTCCCAAGGAATAGATGATTTGGCTTTGCGAGTCAATGATTTAATAACCGAAATTGCCACTGCCAATCATTTGCCCGAGCTTTCCGAAATACAGTTGGATTGCGACTGGACAGCGACTACACGCAATGATTATTTCAGTTTCCTGAAAAAAATCAAAGCGCTCTCGCAAAAGAAAATATCCTGTACGATACGCCTGCATCAAATAGCAGAAAAAGAGAAAACCGGAGTTCCACCCGTTGACAATGGCGCTGTGATGTGTTATGCCACTTCCCAACCCACCCACTTTACGGATAAAAATTCTATTCTGGATATTTCGCTGTTACAATCTTATTTGCAAACGATTAACAGTTATCCGCTGGATTTTGATATTGCCCTTCCTTTGTATTCGTGGGCGATAGTCTCCAATCATTTGGGAAAAATCAAGTTGATAAATGGAGTAACGAAAAACGAATTGGCTTCCGAAAATCGCTTTCAACCGCTTACGGATGAAACTTACGAGGTGACGGACGATTTCTTTTTTCAGGGTATTTATCTGAACAAAGGTTTTAAAATTAAATCGGAAGGCATTTCCCCTGAATTATTACAGGAAGCGAAAGCCTTTTTAAATACCAAAATCAAAAAAGACTACCGGATTATTTATTATCATTTGGATAAGCCTTTTTTGGAACAATTTACTATCAACGAATTAAAATAACACAAATATGAAAAAGCTGGTTTTTTGCCTTTTGATTGGCCTGACAGTGAGCGGAACAAGTTTTGCCTGTGGAGATTATGACCCCGATGAGTTTTACTACTACAATCTTTTGGTACAGGAAATCGTTGACGACCCGCAATATTATCCGTTTTTACTCAGTTATGCCGGACGATATTATTCTTTTGATGAAAACACGATTACAAATGAAAATATCGAAGAATGGCAAGACTATTTGGGATTGAGTTATGAAGATACGTATTATTTGGTGTTTAAAGCCACTCGAGATAATGTTAAAAAGCTGATTGACAAGAAGCCGGTAACAGACGAAAAACTCAAATTTGCCAATGCCGCCTGGGTGGGCAAATACAAACAGGCTTTGCTTTATCTGGCTTATGCAAAATATTTGGAACCGTATATGTCTGTTCAATTGACGGACGAATGGTGGTACTATGGGGAAACCAAACCCCACTCGGTGGCCGATTTGGATTACGAAAAAGTAATAAAAGTATTGGAAAAAAGTTGGAAAGCCGAAACGGACGACGAACTGAAATTGCGCTACGGTTACCAGCTGGTTCGCTTGGCCCATTATAATAAACAGTATGAAGATGCTATTTGCTATTTCGGTTGCTACGTGGAATCGTTGGAATACAAACCGGCCATGTATTACTACGCACTGAATCAGAAAGCCGGCGCCCAACGGGGTTTGGGTGACACAACGGAAGCGAATTACAATTTTTTCACGGTTTTTACGCATTCAAAAAACTTGAAAGAAAATGCCTTGTCGTCTATCCGCTTCACCGAAAATGCTGATTTTAAAGCTTTTCTTCACAAAGCCCAATCGGCTGACGAAATCAATGACGCCTACCTGTTGCTGGGATTTTTATCGTTCAGCGACCCCTTGTCGGCCATCGAAAAAATCACCGCCTCTTCGCCCGATGCCGTTCAGGCGAAAGTGTTGATGGTGCGGGCTATCAACGAGATTGAACGCAATTATAATTTATGTTACTCATCTTCAAACAATCATTGTTTGAATGCGGATAAACGGTATCCGCTTACCTGTTCTTCTAATTCGGAAACGCAAACATTCTTTCAACGGATGTTGACGCTTTCGCAACAAATAGCCACACAGCCTGCTACGAAAGAAAAAGATTTCTGGAACCTGACAACCGCCTACCTGAATTTTCTGAATAAAGACTTTGCCAAAGCCAAAACATATCTGGAAAAAGTGGAAACCCCCAACGCCAAATATAAAAATCAAAAACTCAATCTGGCTATGTATATTGATATCAGCGAACAACCTAAAATTACAAGCGCTCTCGAAACGGCTTTTTTTACCAAATATAAAACGGTATTTACAAATCAATCCGATAATTACCGAGCCGGAACGGATGTTAACCCGAGCAGTGTAACCGGTTTTGTGATTGATGTGTTGGCCAACCGCTATTTCCTTCAAAAAGAGTATGCCAAGTCATTCTTACTGAATAACAACATCACGCAATTGGAAAATTATCCGGATGCGGGATTGTTGACGGAAATAGAGGCTTTTTATCATAAACCGGATAAAAATGCAATGGAAGCCTATATCGCCGAAAACTTGCTTCCGGGAGGACAAAAAAATAACGAATCGATTCAACAATACATTGATTACTTGTGGGGTAACATTTATTTAGCCAAGGGCGAATTGGAAAAATCACTCAATGCCTTTCAAAAAATAAAAGATGGCTATCGCGGATTCAGCGGTATTTCGGATAAAATATTTGGTTACAACCGGATAGAATGTTTCGACTGTAATGTCAACGAAGTGATGCGTACGGATTATCTTTCCGATTTTCCGTTTATAAAAAGTACGATGAATAAAAAAGAGTTGGTGGAAACTTTGTTGCAATTGCAGGAAACCGGTCGGCAAAATGACGAGACAGGAGCAAAGGCTAACTATCTGGCAGGCAATTTCTTTTACAATGTGTCCCGAATCGGTTATTACCGGCACATCCTCCGGTTTGACCAAACGAACGGCGCCAACTATATGAAATTTGATTCTTTCGGGAAACCGAAAAGTATATACGACGGGATTTATTTCAAAGATTACCCGTTTTATTATGAAAATCAAACGAACCTATCGTCCGGCTATTTGGAAAAAGCCTACGCACAAGCCGCGGACAATGAATTGAAAGCGCGGATTGTCTTTGCATTGTCGAAATGTGAGCAGGAAATGTATTATGATCAAAATGAAAAGACATATTATTGGGGAGAGAATAACGGTGACGGCATCCTGATTTCCGACCGCAAATATTTCGCAGAACTTTATAAATATAAAGGCTCCCGCTTTTACAACGAGGTGAAAACCAATTGTAAATACTTTGATTATTATGTCAACTTGATGGATTAAGAGAATGGCGCGTTTATTCTGTTTATTCATTGGTTTATATGCCGTTGGGAGTATTTCTCCGGCAATGGCGCAAAAACTCACGCTTTTATTTGCAGGTGACGCCATGCAGCATCAATCGCAGATAGATAATGCGTACCGGGACGGGAAATTCGATTATTCTTCTTATTTTCAACCGGTAAGTTATGAAATTTCCCAAGCGGATATTGCCGTAGTCAACCTGGAAGTTACTTTGGGCGGAAAACCGTACAAAGGCTATCCGATGTTCAGCGCTCCCGACGAGTACGCCGTTGCCCTAAAGGATGCCGGATTTGACGTTTTCCTGAATGCCAACAATCATATCTTGGACCGCTTTTCCAAAGGCTTGCACCGCACCTTGGATGTACTGGATTCTTTGGAAGTAAAGCATACGGGCGTCTTCCGGAACGCAGCAGAACGGGAAGAAACCTATCCGCTGATGATAGATAAAAACGGAATCCGGCTGGCTTTTCTCAATTACACGTATGCAACCAACGGGATTAAGGCGGCGTTTCCCGATTATGTCAATTACATTGATAAGCTTCAAATTCAAAAGGATATACAAAAAGCAAAAGAGCTGAAAGCGGATATTATTATCGCCAATATGCACTGGGGAGAAGAATATCACCTCATTCAAAACAAGACACAGGAAAATCTTGCCCAATTTTTAATGGATGAAGGCGTGGATATGGTAATGGGTTCGCATCCGCATGTGGTTCAACCGTCCAGGGCCGTAACCGATTCCATCGGAAATATCACCAACCTGGTTATTTATTCCTTGGGAAATTTTGTTTCGTCGATGACTGCCGTGAATACGGACGGCGGACAAATGATTCGGGTGGTCCTGTACAAGAATCCGGACAAAACGGCTATCACTTCCTGCGGATACATTTTGCATTATACCGAACGAAAAAAGAACGGCAACAAAACAGATTTTTCAGTTGTGCCGGTTTGGTCTGCCGAACGGGATTCCATTAGTCCTAATAACTTAAAAATGAAACGTTTTGCAACCAACGCACGAGCCATTTTTGATAAATATAACGAAGGAATACCGGAATACCGGATTTTAACCCCTCCCCCACCGGAAGAGGATTATTTAAAATTTCTTCCAATAAAATTTGTCAGATAAGAACAAAGTCGTATCTTTGCACCCGAATAAAACATGGTGGTCGTAGCTCAGTCGGTTAGAGCATCAGATTGTGGTTCTGAGGGTCGTGGGTTCGAGCCCCATCTTCCACCCAACTTTTCCAAAAAATTAATTCACACTGCCTGTTGACTGATAACTTTTCTCTTCAAAAACTTATTTCCTGCAAAATTTGTTTATCTTTGTAGAAAAATGAATAGGCCCATTGATATATGGCACAAGTAATCAAAATTAAGAAAGGTTTGGATATTAATCTAAATGGCAAGCCGCAGGAAATCACAAAGCAAACTGTTTCTTCGCAATTTTACACCCTGTTTCCTGACGACTACACGGGTTTTGTCCCGAAAGTAGATGTTAAACAAGGAGATGTGGTCTTGGCCGGAACGCCGGTATTGTACGATAAAAACCGGCCGGAACTCAAAGTCGTTTCTCCCGTCAGCGGAGAAATAACAGCCGTCAACCGGGGAGAAAAGCGAAAACTGGAAAGCATTGTTATTCAACCGGATGGGAAAAATAATCACATTGATTTTGGTAAAAAAGAAGTAAAATCCTTATCGCCGGAAACGATTAAACTGGCGCTGGCTGATGCCGGGATTTTAGCGCTTGTCAAGCAACGTCCGTATGATGTAGTAGTGGATCCGAAAGATACGCCGCGGGATATTTTTGTTCCGGGATTTTTCTCGGCGCCTTTGGCTCCCAATGTGGAATACATCCTGCAAGGGCAGGAAGAAGATTTCCAGACCGGATTGGATGCACTATCCAAAATTACCTCCGGAAATGTCTATCTCGGCATTCGTCCGGATTGTAAAACACCGGCTTTGAAAGAAGCTAAAAATGTGCGGATTGTAACATTTGAAGGACCGCATCCCGCAGGAAATGTAAGTGTACAAATCAATCATATTCAACCCATTAACAAAGGTGAAATTGTCTGGACAGTCCATCCGCAGGATGTACTCATCATCGGACGATTTTTCAACAAGGGAATCGTGGATATGACCCGTTTGACGGCATTGACCGGTTCGGAAGTAAACGAATCCGAACGCGCTTATTATCCGATGCTTCCGGGTGCGAGTATCGAAAAATTAGTGAAAGGAAATGTTACGCAACACATTGATTTGCGCTATATCAGCGGGAATGTCCTGAGCGGGACGCGCATTGCGTTCGACGGTTCGCTTCATGCGTATGATAATCAAATCACGGTTATTCCGGAAGGAGATGAAACACACGACTTTCTGGGTTGGATCATGCCCCACAAGAAAAGCAAGGAACAGGTCTTGGATGCCCGCCTGAAAGGTGGCCGCCGCGCCATGATTTTAGCCAACGAATGGGACAAGGTGTTTCCGATGGATATTTTACCGGAATTTCTTATCCGGGCCATTCTGTCCAAGGATATAGATAAAATGGAAAATCTGGGAATTTACGAAGTCGCACCCGAAGATTTCGCTTTGTGCGAGTTTGTTGATACGTCCAAAATGGAATTGCAGAAGATTGTGAGAGAAGGTCTGGATTTGCTATATAAAGAAATGATATGAAGTTCCTACGAAATTATTTAGATAAAATTAAACCCAATTTTGAGCCGGGAGGAAAATTTTCAATGTTTCAGTCGGTCTTTGACGGATTCGAGACTTTCCTTTTTGTCCCCAATAAAACGGCCAAGTCGGGCGTACATATCCATGAAGCCAAGGATTCCAAATGGGCCATGTCTATCGTGGTCATCGCGTTGATTCCCTGTTTGCTTTTCGGCATGTTCAATACGGGATACCAGCATTATTTGGCTATCGGTGAAAATCCCGGTTTTTGGATGATATTCATTTATGGACTGTTGGCCGTATTGCCGATTATTGTTGTGTCTTACGTCGTGGGATTAGGCATTGAATTTGTGGTAGCGCAATGGAAAGGACACGAAATACAGGAAGGATTTTTAGTTTCCGGGATGTTGATCCCGCTGATTGTTCCTGTCGATACGCCTCTCTGGATGGTGGGGTTAGCAACAGCCTTTGCGGTTATTTTCGCCAAGGAAATATTCGGGGGAACCGGTTTTAATATCTGGAATGTGGCCTTGATTGCCCGCGCATTTTTATTTTTTGCCTATCCAACCAAAATGAGCGGCGAGGTATTTGTCCGTACCGGCAGTACTTTTGGAATCGGAAAAGGCGAAATCATCGACGCTTTTTCGGGAGCCACTCCCTTGGGACAAATCGGTTCGGCGTCCACATCGGTGGAGATAACCGGTACGTTGGGAAATCCGTTGAGTTATTGGGACTTATTCCTGGGACTGATACCGGGTTCTGTCGGTGAAACGTCCAAACTCTGTATTTTGCTCGGCGCTATTATTTTATTAATAACAGGCATTGCCAATTGGCGGACAATGCTTTCCGTTTTTGCAGGTGGCATCTTAACCGTTTGGCTTTTCAATGCAATCGGTTCCACACCGGCCATGCAAGTCAATCCGTTGGAACAGATTCTATTGGGCGGATTTGCTTTTGGCGCGGTTTTCATGGCGACCGATCCGGTCACTTCTCCGCGAACGCAAAACGGGAAATACATTTTCGGTTTTTTGATAGGCATGTTTGCTATGATGGTTCGCGTCTTGAATCCGGGTTACCCCGAAGGGATGATGTTGGCCATTTTATTTATGAATTCCTTTACCCCGTTGATTGATTATTACGTGGTGGAAGGCAACATCAGTCGGCGAATGAAACGAATGAAAAAATGAAAGAATGAAAAGAATATGAACAAAGAGAATAATTCATATACGTTGATATATGCGTCCGTCATGGTCATATTGGTAGCATTGCTGCTCGCATTCACCTCGGAAGTGTTGCATCCGCAGCAGGCAAAGAATGAAGCGATCGACAAAATGCGCCAGCTATTGACTTCGTTAAATATTTCCTCTACAAATAAGAATGCGGAATCTTTATACAATTCTACGATTGTCGATTCTTATTTGGTGGATAACAAAGGAAATAAAATACAGGGAAATGCTTTTGAAATTGAGCTGGCCGATGAATTGCGGAAGCCAGCGGAAGAAAGACAATATCCTGTCTTTGAGGCAAAAGCAGGTGCGGAAAAGAAATACATCCTGGCCCTTCACGGCAACGGATTGTGGGGCCCGATTTGGGGATTTATCTCTTTGGATGAAGACCGCAATACGGTTTACGGCGCATCTTTCGGGCACGAAGGGGAAACGCCGGGATTAGGCGGCGAAATTGACAAACCGGAATTTGCCAAGGAATTTCCGGGTAAAAAGATATTCAACAATACGGGTAAATTTACTTCCATCGCCATTGTCAAGCCGGGTAAAACGGCTGAAGGAAAGGATTATGTGGATGGTATTTCGGGTGGCACCATTACCAGCCAGGGAGTAAATGCCATGTTGTTTTCAAGTTTAGAGTTTTATGTGCCATTTTTAGGGAAGACCCCTCTAAATCTCCCCTAAAGGGGAGACTTGAGGAAGTCTGA
>JAISKT010000221.1 GCA_031261295.1 Candidatus Symbiothrix sp.
CACACTTGCCGCACTCCAAACGATGAGCGCCAGCATCCAAAAAAGATTTCTTTTCATATTGTTCTTTTTAAAATTTATACTCTTAAAAGAGGGCAAGGCAACCGGATGAAATAAATTTATAAATTTAATAATAATGAAAAAAATGCAGTTGCCTGTACCCCGAGGGAGGAGGACGCGTTCAAACAGCTAAAAATGAGAGAGAAAAAGCCATTGAACCGAACGCCCGCCAAGTTCCTACCCCCAACCCCCTAAAGGGGGCTTTAGGGACTGCGCATTTTCATTATCGTGCGTCAGCCAAGTCCCCTTTAGGGGATTTAGGGGTGTTTTTTTATGTAAAGTATTTATGTGTTTGCTGAAACACATCTGACTTGTTCTGCATGTCTGTAGAATTTATGCTTCCAAGTCCCGAAGAAGCGGTTATTTAAAATAAAAAAACGTGGGACTTGTAACTTTATTTGTCTTTGAGGTTCTTCACTACCCGTTATTGCAAATAAGTCAAGCCCACGAATCTACGTGAGCGTTCTCTAACTTATTCTTGCAATAACTGAAATTGTGAAGATTTCAAAGACAAGAATAAAAGCTAACGCTTTTTTAATGATTTATGTCCTTATAATATAGTATCTATTTCGTACTAATAGCTTTTTTGTTTATTTAACTGACAAAAGTAATCTCTTTTTTTATATAAACCAAGGAATAAACAATATTTAACGAAAATACGCATGGAACGAGACAAGCATTGTGGTTGCCCTTTATTGTGGCAGGCATCCAAATTTTCTTTTGATTTGTTTGTTTTTAATAAAAATATCTTTATCTTTGCAACCGAAAATTGCTAAAAAGTGATAAATAACAATTTACATAGTTTAATTCTCGTCAGCCTTATTCTCGTCTCCAAAGAGTAAGAGAAAGGTGGCATTATGTAAATGGTTATTAATAATATTGCCTTTCTCTAAACGGGAAAGGTTTTTTTATGATGAAAATTCAATTACGCAGTCACACCAGTACTTATGGCCGCAAAATGGCCGGCGCCCGCGCCTTGTGGAAAGCCAACGGGATGAAAGAGGAACAAATGGGCAAACCGATTATTGCCATTGTCAATTCGTTTACACAATTCGTTCCCGGTCACGTGCATTTGCATGAAATCGGACAATACGTAAAATCGGAAATCGAAAAAGCAGGCTGTTTCGCCGCCGAATTCAACACTATCGCCATTGACGACGGTATCGCGATGGGGCACGACGGGATGTTGTACTCCCTTCCTTCCCGCGATTTGATTGCCGATAGCGTGGAATATATGGTCGGCGCGCACAAAGCGGATGCTATGGTTTGCATCAGCAATTGCGATAAAATCACACCGGGAATGTTGATGGCCGCCATGCGCTTGAATATTCCCGCCGTATTTGTTTCCGGCGGCCCGATGGAAGCCGGACAGTTAGACGGTCACGGATTGGATTTGATTGATGCCATGATACAAAGCGCCGACGAAGCCGTTTCGGACGAACAGGTCCGGAAAATCGAATTAAATGCTTGTCCCTCTTGCGGTTCCTGTTCCGGAATGTTTACGGCCAATTCCATGAATTGCCTGAATGAAGCGATTGGTTTGGCTTTGCCGGGAAATGGAACCTTGTTGGCGACCCATGCCGACCGGGAAAATTTATTCCGCGATGCTGCCCGTTTGATTGTCAAAAATGCCTGTAAATATTATGAAGAAGGAGATGAAAGCGTGTTACCGCGCAGCATTGCTACACGCGAGGCTTTCCTAAACGCCATGACGTTGGATATTGCGATGGGCGGTTCGACCAATACGGTTTTGCATCTCTTGGCTATCGCCGGCGAAGCAGGTGTGGACTTTACGATGCAGGATATTGACAGGCTTTCGCGCAAAACACCCTGTCTGTGCAAAGTAGCGCCGAATACCAATAAATATTATATACAGGATGTCAACCGTGCCGGCGGGATTCTCGGCATCTTGGGCGAATTGCACAAAGGCGGTTTGATTGATGCTTCCCTGAAGCGTGTGGACGGGAAAACATTGGAAGAAGCCATTCAAAAATACGATATTTGCGAAGACACTATCTCTGCAGATGCGGAACGTTTATATACAGCTGCCCCGGGAAATAAATTCAATTTGAAGTTGGGTTCGCAAGAAGAATATTACGATGTGGATGAAATGGACATTAACCGGGCAAACGGTTGTATCCGCGATATTGAACACGCTTACAGCAAAGACGGCGGTTTGGCTGTCTTGAAAGGAAACATCGCGCTCGACGGTTGCGTCGTGAAAACAGCCGGAGTGGACGAAAGTATCCTCCAATTTTCCGGGCCGGCCAAAGTATTTGATTCGCAGGAAGCTGCCTGCGAAGGAATCATCGGCAACGTAGAAACGGGGCATGCCCCGTCTATACAGGCAGGAGATGTAGTCGTTATTCTTTACGAAGGCCCCAAAGGCGGCCCCGGAATGCAGGAAATGTTGTATCCGACATCCTACATCAAATCACGCCATTTGGGAAAAGCCTGCGCTTTGATTACAGACGGCCGTTTTTCCGGCGGCACCTCCGGATTATCCATCGGACATGTTTCGCCCGAAGCGGCAGCCGGCGGCAACATCGGATTAGTAAAAGACAACGATATTATCGAAATCAATATTCCCGAAAGGACAATCAATGTGTTGGTTTCGGACGAAGAATTGGAAAAACGAAGAGTAGAAAAAGTGTTTGTTCCGAATAGACAAAGAGCAGTATCCAAAGCGTTGCGAGCTTACGCCTCGATGGTCAGTTCGGCAGACAAAGGTGCAGTACGAATTATTTAAGAAAACATTTGAATGAAAAATACAATGACAGGTTCGCAAGCCCTTATTGAATCCCTTTTGCACGAAGGTGTGGACACTATTTTCGGATACCCGGGTGGACAAGCCATTCCTATTTACGATAGTTTGTACGATTATAAAGACCGGCTCAATCATATTTTGGTTCGTCACGAGCAAGGCGCTACCCATGCGGCGCAAGGTTATGCCCGTGTTTCCGGCAAAGTGGGCGTGACGGTGGTCACTTCCGGCCCCGGCGTTGCCAATACCATCACAGGCATTGCCGATGCCATGATGGACAGTACGCCTATCGTGGTGATTGCCGGACAAGTTCCTGCTTCGTTGTTGGGTACCGATGCTTTTCAAGAAATTGACGTTATCGGTGTGACTCAACCCATTAGCAAATGGGCCTATCAGGTGCGGGATGCCGAAGAAATAGCGTGGGCGGTTGCCCGTGCTTTTTATATCGCCTCCACCGGACGGCCGGGGCCTGTGGTGTTGGATATTACCAAGAATGCCCAAACAGCTATCATTGATTATCAGCCACATATCGTAAATCATATTCGCAGTTATATTCCTGTTCCGGAAATGGAACCGGAAATGGTTGCCGAAGCGGCGCTATTAATCAATGAAGCGAAGAAACCCCTGGCCTTAGTAGGACAAGGTGTTATTTTGGGAAATGCCGAAAAAGAATTGTTGGATTTCCTGCGAAAAGCCGATATTCCGGCTGCATCCACGATATTGGGACTTTCCGCTTTGCCTTCCGATGAACCGTTGAATGTGGGATTGCTGGGAATGCACGGCAATGTGGCTCCCAACCTGAAAACCAACGAATGTGATGTGTTGATTGCTATCGGTATGCGTTTTGATGACCGGGTAACCGGTGATTTGAATAAATATGCCAAACAAGCCAAAATTATCCATTTGGATGTGGACCCTTCGGAAATCAACAAAAATGTACGGGTGGATGTACCGGTGCTGGGAGATGCCAAAGCAACCTTGGCGGAAATAAGCAAACTGTTGAAGGACAACCAACATACCGAGTGGCGGGAAACATTTAAATCCTCTTGTGAAAAGGAAATTCAAGCCGTTATCAATCAAGAGATTCATCCCGAAAACGGCCCTTTGAAAATGGGTGAAGTGGTACATAAAGTTTCCGAAGCTACCGGAAATAAGGCTGTTCTGGTAACCGATGTCGGGCAAAACCAGATGATGGGTGTCCGGTATTTTAAATTCCGGCAAACCAGAAGCGTGGTCACTTCGGGTGGTTTGGGAACGATGGGATTCGGACTTCCGGCGGCTATCGGCGCCAAATTCGGCGCGCCCGATCGGACGGTATGCCTGTTCGTAGGCGATGGCGGATTGCAAATGACTATTCAGGAATTCGGAACGATTATGCAATCGAATATCGACATCAAGATTATCCTTTTGAACAACGATTTTTTGGGAATGGTTCGCCAATGGAAGGAATTGTTCTGGCAGGAACGGTATTCCGAAACCGTTATGAAAAATCCCGATTTTATAAAAATAGCAGCCGCATACAATATTCCCGGGCGTTCGGTGGAAACGCGCGAAGCATTGAACGAAGCCATCCGGGAAATGTTGGAAACCAAAGGCCCTTATTTGCTGGAAGCCAAAGTCATTCGGAAAGGCATGGTTTATCCGATGGTTCCGGCAGGAGCAGGCATTACAGATATTTTACTTGGAAATGAATGATTATGGAAAATAAAGCATTATACACAATTACCATATTCTCCGAAAATACGGTAGGATTATTGAATCAGGTGACGATTATTTTTACTCGCCGGGGATTGAATATCGAAACGCTTTCCGTTTCACCCTCGGCGATTGAAGGCATTCATAAGTTTACGATTACGACTTTTACCGATAAGGAAATGGTTGAAAAAGTGGTGAAACAAATTGACAAACAGGTGGATATTGTCAAAGCCTATTACAATACGGATGAAGATTTAATTTTCCAGGAAATTGCATTGTATAAATTATCTACGCCAAAATTATTATCTTTGGGGTCGATTGAAGA
>JAISKT010000231.1 GCA_031261295.1 Candidatus Symbiothrix sp.
ATCCCGGTAATTCTACAAGAACATCCGGATAAAGCGTTGTTCACCAAATTAACGGACGGAACAAGCAAGTTCATTCCCTTGTTCAACGGTACGGATTTGACAGGTTGGTATTCTTTCACTGATAAAGGTGGTTTAAACAACGATACCATACAACAATTTACGGTAGAAGACGGCGTTTTGCATTTTCATGGCGAGCCGTTTGGTTATTTGAGTACAAATGATTCATACAAAAACTTTTACCTGAAGGTTGTGTTCCGTTGGGGCGAAAAGAAATATCCGCCGCGTTTGGATCATGTGCGCGACAGCGGCATTATGTACCATTTTGAGGAAAGTGCAGAAAACACCATTTGGCCTGCAGCCATCGAATGTCAAGTACAGGAAAATGATTGTGGTGATTATTACCTGAACGGAGGCACCACCGCAGATTCACCCAATGGCACAGGCAGCCGGTTTATCCGCACAGCTAATTACGAAAATCCCAATCCGGAATGGAACACGATTGAAATCATTGCTTTGGATGACAAATCGGAACATTATGTGAATGGTCATTTAGTCAATCAGGCGTATAATTTGAGCGTTTGCGAAGGCAGAATTCTTTTGCAAACAGAAGGTGCAGAAATTTACTTCCAATCGGTTGAGTTATTGCCTCTGAAATAAGAAAATCAAAAAGATGCGCAGTTTGGATTGGGGAGTACTGCGCATCTTTTAGTTAAATAACAATCAAATCTTTACCTTTTCGGCATAGCAGATTTAACAAACCAAAAAACAAAACATGCAATAAGTAAATTAATAAAAAAAGATATTGCACTATTATTCACCAACCAATCTTTATCGTCTGTTGTTCCTAATAAAAAATATTTAAGACTTTCACTTATGATTGTGCTAACACAGGCAGCACCAATACAAGTTAGAACAATAATTCCTTTTTTTAATTTTGCTTTCATTATATATTATTTTTAAATACCATCTTGACTTTTACTGTACAGGTCATATGAAGAAGGAAGATTTGGTATGGCGATACCATCTCCACTTAACCATGCTTTCCATGAATCCTGCACTGCTTTGCTTATCGCTCCAGCAGCACCTCCTACGGCACCTCCTACAACAGCACCAGGAGCAGCTCCTACTCCACCACCAGCTATAGCACCTCCTACAGCACCTGTTATAGCACCTCCTATCGTTCCTCCTAAACCACCAATAAAATATCCTATTGCATCTGCTTTTCCTACTTTTGACAATGCCATATCAGGATCTATATTATTATCATCACCTACCGATGAAGAGCGCAAAACACCACTCTCTCCATCTATTAAGTTATTCCATTTTTCACCGTTTTCACTCCAATATTTTGAAGAATCATCAAATATAGCGAATAAAGCTAACAATTCGTTTTGCTCAACTTCTGAAAACAAAGTAAATTCTTCAGAACTAATTGCATTACTAATAAGTGATTTTAATAAATCTGTATCCGCTGTTTGATCCACTACATTATCAAAAAAGGAAAAAAGTTTGATAAGAGGGTCTTCGTCATTATCGCTTGATCTTAGTATTCCATTGTTGGACATATCAGCGGTTCTCTTAAAGTTAATTTTCGTATCAAATTCATTTAAATTTGATAGAACTGCTTCTTGAGAAACAAATTCAGATACGATGGAATTGATCATAGCCATTTGCTCTTGTTCTGATATATTCCGAAAGAACTTTTCAGATGCGTTTAACCCTTGAGCTTTACGTAGATCGTTCAACTTATTGTAAGCGAAATCCAATCCCTGACTATGATACACCGCTATTTGCTTAGTAAGCGCATACCTTTCCTGAATTGATAAAACTTCTTGATTATCTATAACTGATTCTTCATTGGAACAAGCAGCAAATATTAAAATAAAAGACAATAAAACTATAACATTAAATATTTTTTTCATGATTTTTCTAATTAAAAATAATACAAATAATTTATTTTGTCCTATTTTATTATTAACGCACATAAAAAATAGCGCGGACAGAACTCAGATTACCTGTTCCATGAGGTTCTCGACAACCCTAAACCGTCAAATAAATGAGTAAAGTCCACGCCGAACGGCGCGGACGTTATCTACTTTATTTTTTAACGGTTTTTTGAAATTGTCGAGATTTCACGGAACCTAAAATAAGCTAAACGCCTTTTTCCTAATATATATAATATATGTTCTTAAAATGTGCGTAATTATTTCACTTTTATACCATAGGCAAAATTATTTATGCATTTGAGTACAAATATAGATAAAAACTTTAAATTTTCTATTATCCAAATAATTCTTTGAAAGCTTCTTCGACTTTTTTGACTGCTTTTATTTGAATATTCAGTTTTTTAGTATCAAATCCTTTGAGGTTATTTTGAGAAATTAGGATTTTGTTAAATCCTAATTTCTCTGCTTCTAATATCCTCTGTTCGATACGATTAACCGGTCGGATTTCACCTGATAGTCCAACTTCGCCACACATACAGACTTCTCTTTCAATGGATACATCCAAGTTAGAGGACAAGATAGCAGCGATTACTGCCAAATCCATTGCCGGATCATTGACCCGCAATCCACCGGCAATATTCAGGAAGACATCTTTTTGTCCCAATTTAAATCCGACTCTTTTCTCCAAGACAGCCAGCAACATATTCATCCGGCGGATATCGAAACCGGTGGCGCTTCGTTGGGGCACTCCGTAGGCGGCAGTACTCACCAAGGCTTGC
>JAISKT010000280.1 GCA_031261295.1 Candidatus Symbiothrix sp.
CCCAACGATCGCGTACGGATAAGGTAAATTCATTTTCTACCGCAGGCAAATTGCGTACCATATATTTTCCATCTTTAGAATTACTGTAAATAACTTCGATTTCATTCATTTCGCCTTTCTCATCTTTTCCCTGTATCACGATAGATATATCTTCTTTCGCTTCGTTTTGCCAAGTAATTTGGAAACCGCCGAAAGCAGCTAATGTGGAAATCGACTCAAAGATAGACCTGACGGGAGGTGTATCTGGCGTAATCGTTATGGAAACAGGCGCTGACATATTTTGACTGCGATCCACACTGTACAACAGCACCGTTTGCGGGTCGGTAGTTCCAAAACCTTTTATTGTCAACGTTTTGCTGTTGAAAGAAGCGGAAGTGTTTTTTTCAACACCATTGACCGTCCACACGGCTTTCACATACAACAAATCGGCATCGCCCGGAAGGTCGTAGGTGATTGTCGCTCCTCCGGGAATACTTTCGGCAACCGGATTTTTCACCGGTCCCGGCGCTACCTTATCGGTAGGTGTCTGTCCTACCTGTTCTTCCGAGCAGCTATAAGCAAGCGCTACCGTCAGAAAAACCAACAAAATATAAACTGTCTTTTTCATATTTTTTTTTTTTTTATTTAGTAATTTTAATTTGACCTCTCCTCTCTCCCCTCCCTTGTGGGGAGGGGCCGGGGGAGGGGTTTACCATCCCGGATTTTGCACCAAATTCGGATCACGTTCCAAAGCCGATAGACTGATGGGACTAAAATAGTCTCTGTAGGAAAAATTGGAAATGGCGACTGTTTTTACCTGATAATATTCTTCAGTATTTTCTCCGACAATATTCCATCCCCTGATGCGTTGATTGTTCCATCTCGTTTCTGCTTCCATCCATCGCAAAATATCCCAATAAGGTGCATTTTCAAACGACAGTTCAATCAGCCGTTCACGGTGAATGATATCGCGCATCCTGTTTTTGTTGGTAATATATTCGGGGTGCAGTGAGATTGTAGATGTCCAGGTATCTCTTACTCCTTGCAGTCCTGCCCGTTCGCGCACTTTGTCGATATACTCATATACTTCATTGTCCGGAGTGGCTTTTACTTCGTTGAGCGCTTCGGCGTACATCAAATATAAATCTGCCAAACGGATAAAAGGATAGCTGTACCAATGAACTGTCCAAGAAGATGTATGCACCGTCTCGCGATTGACCAATTTTTTTGGTAAATATCCTGTAACGGAAAATCTTTCACTTATTCCTCCTCCAAGAGTACCCAATTTCATATTCACCTCTTTGCGAAGGTTGCTGTTGCCGAAGAAATACCCGCCATCGAAAGTAAACGAAGAATAATACCTCGGTTCACGTTTGAAATTCAAGTTAGCGGTTTCAAATCCGGAACGGACATAATTGTCATCTTCTTCCGTAGCTACCGATGTGTCATAAATATTGGGATAGGATTGAATATATTCCTTGTCTTCCGTTATCGGTAATCCGTTGTTAGTATAGAAGAGTTCTGCTTGATCTAATGTGGGCGCTAAACTGGAAAAACCAACTATCAATGTGGAGCCGCCCTCTACTCTCACATTTGCCAATGCTTGTAAATGACCATCGTCTCTTACCGAACCCCAGATAATTTCCCGGTTCCACCTTTCGGTTACGGCGCCGCGCAAACTCATTTCCTGCATAATAGCCGGAGAATAGGTTGATTCGGATGAGAAATTAAATAATCTTCTATTACTTTCCTGTTCGGCGCAATCAATAGCCGCTTTTATGGCAGTTGCTGCGATTTCCCATTTGTGCGGGTCGGCTTGCTGTGGAAAAAGCAAAGTGCCCCGTTTATCGGCATAATTCAGCATATATGGATTACCGTTGAATAAAGGACTTGCCATTAGTGTTAATACCTGCGCTTTCAGTGCCAAGACAATGGATTTAGTGGCTCGTCCCAATTCTTCCTCTTCAAAGTCTACTACAGGACTCAATACCGCTGCCGCTTCATCCAAGAGTGTAACGATATAGTTTGCGACCTCATCTACCGGTTCGCGATATACGCGCAATACCTCGGGCGTAGCTGCTATGGGCAGATTTTCCCGGATAATCGGAATTGGCCCGTATTGTCTCAACAACAGAAAATGGTAATAGGCTTTTAAAAATTTTACTTCAGCTACCCATCTTTCCTTTTCAGAAGACAAGATACCGGTAGCTTTGTCGATATTTTCCAGAAAAATGTTACAGTCGCGAATCGCTACAAACAAAGCGGTGCCGCCATTTTTGCCATCCCAATTGTTTAATAAAGGGTCATTGGAGTTTTGTTCGCCTTTCGCTATCCGCCAGGTATAGAGATTGGCTCCACTATTGTCGTCTGCTACCCAATACCAATTCGAAGCTTGTGACGGACTAATCCAACATTCGCGGCTCTGTGCCGGTCCGGAAGTATTGAAAGCAGCAGCAGGATTGGGCAAATAGGAATAACAGGTAAACAGAAATTTTTCTGATGTAGTGCGGTTGCTAAACGCATGATCCATCGTAGGAATGTCATCGGGAACTACATTTAAATAGTCCGAGCATGCTCCCATAAAGACTAAACCGATGACCGTTATCAGTTGGATACTATTTTTTAATATATTCGTTTTCATATTTATATTTATAAAGAAACATTAATACCTACATTCAAAACTCGCTGGATCGGGTAATTTAAACCTTTGCCGCCTTGTTCCGGATCCCAGAGTTTGAATTTACTGAACGTAAAGAGATTATTTCCACTTAGGTAAAACCGAAGCATGCCGATATGCCACTTGTCGGTCAAATTTTTCGGCAGGGTATAGCCCATTTCGAGGGTTTTCAGCCGGACAAAACTTCCGTCGCGCATAAACCAGGTACTGGGTTGAAAGTTGTTATCGATTGCATGATCCGACAAGCGAGGCCAGAAAGCATAAGGATTGCGATTGTCTTCAGCCCAATGGCTGTCTGCGATAACTTTCAACAACTGATTTTGCGAATTAATCTCGGATTTACCATCCACATCAAGGAAAGGTGACACATTTTTGGTATCAATAAACAAGGAGGAATAAGCGGATCCCTGAAAGAATGCGGATAAATCGAAATTGCGGTATCCCAAGGAAAAACCACCGCCATAGATAATTTCCGGATTAGTAGGATAGCCAATCGGTAGCGCATCTTGACTGTCTATTTTTCCATCCATATTAATATCCTTGTATTTGATGTCACCGGCGCCATACTCGCCGAACTGCTGTGTGGGTGAACTTCTTACATCCTCTTCGTCAACGAAAAGCCGTTCGGCAATATATCCCCAACTTTGAGACAGGGATTGTCCGATATGTTGGCGCCAAGGCTGTCCTTCATAAAAAGGTTCTTCGAAAACGCGGTATTCACTGTGTGCGTAAGTAAAATTACCATGTACCGTCAACCATAAATCGGGTGTAAACGATTGCGAATAATCCACCGATAAATCCACTCCGGAAGCAAAAGCTTTACCAACATTGGCAGAAGGAATGACTTGTAAACCGGTAGCGGTGGGTACGGAAGCCCGCTCCATCAGGATATTCTTGCGGTTTTCGCTGAAATAATCCACTTGCACTTCGAGTTTGTCGAACAATCCGACTTCGATACCATAATTTTGCTTGTAAGCCGTTTCCCAAGTAATATAAGGGTCTTCGTAACGGGAGATGGAGATACCTGACCGCTTGTATGATTTTTCTGTTCCAAAACCCATACCCCGATTGCTGTCATCCATATTGACTTTCGACAGAAAAAAGAAACGATCGTTCACATTGCCGATAGCGTCATTTCCTACCAATCCATAAGTGGCTTTCAGTTTCAGTTTGCTGATTGTTTTTTTCAGCGGTTCCCAGAAATCTTCGTTGGATACCAAATAGCCTGCTCCGGCCGAAGGGAAAAAACCGAAGCGTTCGCTTTGCGAGAAACGCTCCGACCCGTTGTAGCCAAAGTTGCCTTCCACAAAATATTTACTCTTGTAGCCGTAAGTCAAACGTCCCGATAAACCAATGTTGCGATAGGGGAATGACAACTGCAATTCATTTTGTTTTGTAGTGGTATTGTAAATATTTCCATTCAACTCCTCGCGTCCGATAAGTACTAATAAACCACCCAAAGTGTGGTCTTCGTTAAAAATATTACTGTACTGCAAAGCGGCTTCGTAATAGAGCGTAGTAGTTATTTCTTTTTCGCCCACTCCAAAATGATTGATATATTCGCTACCTGTCAGTTCATTTAACGGCGATAACTTATATTCATCGGAATATTTGTCATACATTCCAACTGTGTAGTAAAAAGGATCGAAATAACGAGATACATCAAAAAAGGAATAGCGAGTGGTGTTGAATAATCCTCTTGCCGATAATCCTTTCAACAGAAATCCAAGGTCTTGTTTGAGTTCTACCTGCGCAAGCATCAAGGTTTTACTGTAATCTTTATGTCCCTTTACCATATCAGCGTAGGGATTAACATAAAAAGTAGAAGTATTGGAGGCTTGCGCATAATTACCGAACATGATGTGTTTAGTATATTGGTGGTCTTTATCCGGTGCATAATATGCAGGGAAAAGTACAGGATTGGCACGCATGATGCTGCTATATACGCTTGTTCCTCCATCCAATGGGCCGGTATAGTCATCAAACGTTCCGTGCAAACGGACAATCAACTCGGTCGTAGGCGTTATATTGATATTCACATTGGAGCGAAGAAGATACCTTCGCAAGTTGATATTGTTGTCAAATTTATTTTGCGGGTCGTTTTTCAAAACACCGGTGTCGTGGGTATAGGATGCAGCCACGTAATAACGCGCCACCTTTCCTCCTCCGCTGATATTCATGTTCACGCGCTGATTGGAAGTTACATCTTTGAGCATCATACTCTTCCAATCAACAGCGGGATAAACGTATGGATTTCCGGTGCCGGTATTGGCTATCTTTTCCGGAGAATAAGGACGGACACCCAACGGATTGCGGGTCAATACCGCCTCGTTGCCCAAGTTCATGTAGGTAACGGGGTCAGCCAACTCAATTTGCCGGGTAGGTGAGGAAAACGAATTTTCGACCCGTACAGAAAATTTGGCTTTGCCTTCTGTCCCTTCCTTTGTGGTGATAAGGATAACACCATTGGCGCCGCGTGCACCGTAAAGCGCTGTAGCATTGGCATCTTTCATTACCGAGAAACTGGCGATATCATCCGTATTCAGTCGCGAAAGATCATCAGTAGTAAGTTCCACTCCATCAATCAAGATCAGTGGATTGGCTTTCCCGTTGCCGAAGGTCGTGATGCCTCGTACAAAGAAATCGGCGTTGTCTTGTCCGGGTTCGCCGCTTCGCTGGTAGGAGATGATACCTGAAATTCTACCTGCCAGTGCAGTGGTCAGGTTGCTTGACGGCACTCTCAATTCAGCCGGTTTCACTGTGGTGATTGAGGCAACCACACTTTCTTTCTTTTGTTTACCGAATGCAACAATGGTCACTTCATCCAACTCATTGGCTTTCGGTTTGAGTTGAATGTCAATTTTCTGCCGGCCATCTACTGCTACGGTAAAGGTTTCATAGCCCAGAAAGGAAATTTCTAAGACATCGTTCGGCTTGACATCTATCTTGAACAAACCGTCCACGTTGGTGGTAACTCCGCGTGGAGTTCCTTTAACTACGATGCTCACTCCGGGCATTGTTTCGTTGTTCTCGTCAGTCACAACGCCGGTTAGAATTAAATCCTGCTGTGCATACAGCGAAAACGAATAGATACAACAAACACACACTAATAAAAGTGTTTTCAAAAGTTTGTTGCGAATAATAAATACTTGCTTTTTTTTCATAATACACTTAATTAAAACTAATTATTATAATTATTTACTTCCTCATATATATTTATTTATTAACGACTCTCATCACAGGAATTAGGAAACAATTAAAAAGGCTCAATCCCATTATAAAA
>JAISKT010000296.1 GCA_031261295.1 Candidatus Symbiothrix sp.
ATGCCCTACCAGGAAATGTTTAATTCCTACTACGGCGGCAGCATGAATTCCATTGTATTCCAGGAAATCAGGGAAGCGCGGGCCTTGGCTTATTCGGCCTATTCGTATGTTTCCCAACCGCAAAGGAAAGGCGAATCCGACTATATCATGGCTTATGTAGGCACACAATCCGATAAAATGGTGAGTGCAATGGATGCTTTCAAAGAATTATTGACAAACATGCCCGGCTCGGAAAAAGCGTTCGACATCAGCAAAGAAATGGTTTTGAACAATATGCGTTCCGAACGGATTACCAAATCCAATATTTTCTGGACTTATAAAAGTCTTCAGGATTTGGGAATTGATTACGACTACCGCAAACCGGTATTTGAAACCATCCAAAAACTGACCTTGAGTGATGTGCAGAATTATTTTGACAATCACATCAAGCCGGCCAATTACTCGGTCATCTTAGTCGGCAATAAAAACAAAGTTGATTTCAAATATCTGAATAAGATAGCTACCGTAAAAGAAATTTCCCTGGAAGAACTTTTCGGTTATTGATGTTTATTTTTTCATTGCGGGTATAGCGCTGCTTGCCCGCAATGATAAACAAATCTTGATATTTTTTATTCCAACAACCACTTTACCGCATTTCGTTGAATAATGCCGTTGTAAGTCGGCTCTTCGGGGTCGAGCGTGATAAGATATTTCGGATTGTGGTCATGGATTGTAGCCAGCGGACGAAGTTCGCGTTCTAAAGTCGCTTTGTCACGCACTGTGAGCGAAACCTGATAATACAAAATATTTTTGTCCGCGTCTTTCACTACAAAATCTACTTCTGTTTCTGCATTTTTTCCAATGTAAATTTCTGTGTATCTGCGCTGTAACTCAACGAAAATGATATTTTCCAACAAATGCCCCCTATCTACCTTTGTCGATTTTCCCAAAAGAGCGGAAATAAAACCAATATCGGTTGTGTAATATTTATTGAGCGTTTGCAGCAGTTTTTTGCCTTTTATATCGTAGCGTTGCACTTTGTGAAACAAAAAAGCATCGGCGAGAACATCAAGGTAATTTTTAACGGTCTCATTATCAATCTTATTTCCTGTTGAAGTCATATAACCGGCAATATTATTCGGCGAAACAATGCTACCCACAGAGTCAAGCAGAAAACGGGTAACAAGTTCAAAATCAGTTTTCGATTTCACTTTATTGCGATTCATAATATCTTTTTCAACAATCGTGCTGAAAACCGTGTTAATATAGTTCATTATTTCATCTTTTTGTCCGCCATTGAACAGATTTAAAGTTTCGGGTAAGCCGCCGAAAGTCATAAAATCGTCAAAAATTTCCATTCGGCCCCTTTCAAAACTTTTACCGGCATACCCCGACAGATATTCTTTGTATGAAAACGGCGATACATAAATTTCTAAATATCTGCCGGTCAATAAAGTAGATAAGTCGGAAGAAAGAAAATAGGCGTTTGAACCGGTTATGTACAAGTCAATGTAATCTTTGACAAAAAGCGAATCCACAACACGCTCAAACTCATTTACATTTTGAATTTCATCGAAAAAAACATAATTTTTTTTGCTTTTATCCACACGCATCATTATATAATCGTGCAAAACGTGCCGTTCCAAAAGCGGCTCATTTTGCATTTCTTCGAGATTGAGCGAAATAATATTACGTTCATCAACGCCCGATGCGAGCAATTCTTCTTGAAACTGCTTAAAAAGCGTAGATTTTCCTGCGCGGCGAATGCCTGTAATCACCTTTATCAGGTTGGTATCGCGCAAATTACGCAGTCGTTCCAATAATTTTTCTCTTTCTATCATAATCGTAAATTCTTTGCGTTTCCGCAAAACTTTATAATTTTAAGAAGTTTTGCGGTTTTCCATTTCCGCAAAACTTTATTATTTTAGAAAGTTTTGCGGTTACAAAGATATGATATTTTTTTGAATGCGGAGAGGAGGTAAAATAGAATTGTAAAAAGCAGGGGTCGTATTTCTATTCAAGAAACACAACCCCTACCCTTTCTTCTGCAACCAAAGGTGTCTTGACTCAACCCTCATTTGTTACGAATATAAGCCCCCCGGCCTTTGATATTTCAAAAGCCGCACGGGGGATTCAAATCGTCGTGATTTTTCTACGGTCAAATACGTTTAACGCACCGGACGAAGTCAGACACTCCCTTCGTATTATTTATCGTTTCACCGTCACTGAATCGTAGTTTTGCGAGCCTCGCGTCGTTGGTAGCGCTCTGCGTACTCGAATGATACGTGTCTGCCTGCATCGCCTCGGCGGAAGTGGGCACGTAGTTTGGTGCCTGTAGTTGCCCGAAATCGACGGCCGCATTGGCAACGCCACCCAGCGCCAGGTAAATCGCCAACAGTTCACGGAAGTTCGGCAGGTACCACCCTGCACCCGCATCTAAATCCGCGAAATTACCGTTTGCACAATTGTTAACGGCGTCTGCCCAGACAGCTTGTCCATTCGTTGAACCGCTCTTCTTATAATTGAATTTATAAACGCACAAGTCTCGGCCGGCAGCCGTAAAGTAAGGGTTCCAAGCAGCAGCGGTAGCAGTCCCTGATATAATTGTTAACTTAGGAGACCAGTCCACAGCAGAAGAACCGGATGCACCACCTGCTTTAGCGCCATCACCAGCAGTTGAGCCATTATTGGCTTTATAAGCAGCTGCATAATCAAATGCTCCGCCGACAATTACAGCTCCATCGCAACAAGTATTATCCTGAACCTTTACATCAATATAAGCTATTTTATCAGCGCCTGCATTATCCGTATAAAAAGCAGCGATACGGGCAGTCGCGCTACCACCTTCGCCCACAATCGTACGGACATTGGAATCGAATGTAACATTGAAAGCAATAGTACCTGTTCCCGAACCGGTAGTGGCAGTAGGAATAGAAATACTTGAAACAATACCTTTCGAGTCACTCAACACGGTATAACTCAAGTTGGTGAAACTATTGTCATACTTGAAAGAATACGGTTTTACGAATGAAACGGCAAAATCATTGACACGTGTAGCCAAGTTATTTCCACTCAAAGCAATATCATAACATCTTGTACCTGTTAAACGATAACTACCATTTTCCGAAAGGGATGCCGGCACATTTACCGTGAACTTCTTGGAAGTGACCTTATCGCATTCCGATACAATACATTGGTAATAGAGTGACCCGGTAGCGGTAACAGGCGCATCGTAAGTCGCACCGGTAGCGCTTGTAATATTCGCATACGTTCCACCGAAAGTAGCACAGCTTTGCCACTGATAAGACAATGTACCACCATTGCCGGTGGCCGTTACAGCCAGGCGGCGAGTCGTTTCACCGTAACTGGTAAGAGTCGTGTCGGCCGTTGGCAAAGAAACCGTTGGAAGTGGACACTCCACTTTATTCCATTTGACTCCATCCCAGACAAAAAGGCCGGGGCCTCCCGTATCGGTATTGATATTATACACTACCAATCCTTGCAAATCACCGTTAACGATAGAAGCCTTGTCGGAAAAAGCATCCGGAATTTGATTGATATTACCTATACTTATATTCAAAGGGAGCAAACCAAGGTTTGTCCCAGTGGGAATTGTTAAGTCGAGCAAAGCTCCTTTCACAGCATCTCCGGGTCCGCCAATATGCACCTGCGCTTGCAAGGTGACAGGTAAGACCAGTAAAAAAGCGGCAAGACATGCCACCCAATTTCTTTTTGTTCTCTGTTTCATGTTCTTTTTCTTCATTAAATTTTCTTCCAAAGAGGTTTCCATCCGCCGTTTTCTCCTGAAACCGCTCCCGTCCAGATATAAATACCTTCCGCTCCGGTTGCAGTATTATATACAACCAATCCGACAAGTTTGGTAGCTGCATCTGCATCCGTAGAAAATGCTTCCACACTGTTTAAAGTCAGACTGCTTACCTTAGGCAATAACAACCCGCCTACATAACCACCCTCCGCATTGTTCAAATCAAGAACAGAGCCTTTGGTTGGAACATCCGTATCAATTCCTCCGATACGTACTTGCGCATTCACACTTGCTGCACTCAAAATGATGAGTGTCAGCGCTAAAAAAAACTTTGTTTTCATTATTTTTATTTTAAATTTGTATTTCGTACAAGGCGCATAGCGCCGAGAAAAAAGGGTTAGGCAACCGAATAATATAAATTTATAATTATACAATGAAGAAAAATGATGGTTGCCTATACCCTGAGTGATGGGCGGACGCGTTCAAACAGTTAAAAATGAGAGCGAAAAAACCATTGAACCTTTACGTCCGCCAATTTCCCTTTGAAATTCCCCTGTCATTGCGGTTTCTCGACTTCGCTCGAAATGACATTGCTTGCCCCACAATCCCAAGATGTCCGTTAATGGCCTGTTAACGATTTTCAAGGGATTGCGGGTCAAGCCCGCAATGACAGAGAGTTGCTATGTTTTTATGTAAAGTAAAGTATTGTATGTGTTTGCTGAAACACATTTGACTTGTTCTGCATATCTGTAGAATTGTTTAATGCCTCCAAGTCCCTGAGAAGCGGTTATTTAAAATGGAAAAGCGTGGGACTTAACTATATTCGTGTTCGAGGTTCTTCACTACCCATACATACAAATAAGTTAAGCTCACGCATTCTACGTGAACGTTTACTAACCTATCCTTGTATGTATTGAAATTGTGAAGATTTCGAACACAAGAATAAAAGCTGTAACGCTTTCTTTTAATGAATTATGTCTTTATATAATACTTTCTATTTTGTAATAAACCCTTTTTTCGTTTATTTAATTGGCAAAGGTAATACCTTTTTCCATATAAACAAAGGAATTAGCAAAAAATAACTTTTTGGAAGTTCAAATAGTAAATGCAACTTATCGGAGGAATAAAAAAGCAATAAATATTTGTTGACGGAATTCAATCCGATTATTGAAACCACATAGAGAAAAATCGCTCATTTTACACCGCTACCGAAGCAATAGTAAAACTCCGCTCTGCTAATAGCGTTTAAGTCTTTATTGTTGTAGGCAAGTTTTTTGTTCGTATTGCTTTTCTTTTCAACCGTTATAATTCGGCAAGAATCGGCATATACAAGGTGGTTATTTTTCATTTTTTATAAGCACCGTTTTCATAGGCAACTCCTTCATTAGTGTTGTTAAAATATATTCTCCCTAACTACTGCCACTCATGCCAAACCGCAAGTTGTGTGCAGGCTGTTTCAATCTCACTTTCCGTTTTTGTTTTTCATTGATAATTTAATTTTTGAAATTTATTGTCATTTTTATTGCTAACTTAAAAAATGTTTGTACCTTTGCAATACGAAATGTTTTGGTAATTGCTTTTACCAGAATGTTTAAAAAGACACTTTGTTTGGGCGCGTTCTATGGTTTTATACTTTACGTGCCGGTTCAAAAGTGTTTTTTTGTTTATAATGCTTCTACTTTTGTTACCGAATATTGAATGTGTCTCCCATTGTTTTTAATCCCCAACACAAGTTTTACGGTAAAATTCATATACGATTTCTCAGTATCAACAAAATTATAGTACAATACAGCCACATTGACATAACCTAATTTTCGTTGATTTCCTGTTGGCTTTGCTTCGGAATAAATAGGAACTCCCTCTTTTGCTTTCGCTTTTTTGACAATAGTTTCCAAATGCAAAATAGCATAAGAAGATTGCCAATTATGTACTGAATTTTTTGAGGCTTCCTTTCCTCCTTCACGATTTATAAACGATACCTCTACATTCAAAAAATCATTCCGAATGGTTTTTTTATTTTTTTCGCTCTTTTTTGCCAATCTGTCCAATAATTTCAAGTATTCCTTTTCTACAATTTCACGGCGTTGTTGGGCTTCACTTTTTTTTGTCGCCAAACCTTGTATGTATTCGGGTAATTCTTGTTGCTTTTCCATATACCAAAGATTAAAGCCACAAAGATAGTTATTTTAACCGATAATCTGCAAAAAATGTTAAATTGTCGATTAGGCCGGAGCAAAATAAATAGAGACCCAGAGAAAAACTCTGTTTTCAAACGCCTTCTAAAATATTTTACGCATCTTTGTATTAATCTGTCGCAGTTAGAACTTGAATCTGCCGCGTAAATTTTTTAACGTTTATCGCCTTTCATATTAAAATATTTCATTATCTTTGCAGCCTGCTTTTTTCTTAACACTCTTTAAAGGAAAAAGGAAAAAGCAGTAATACAAAGATAAAGTAGAATTTAACACACTCATTGTATTAAGTATGAATCTCTTAATTGATAAACTGAGCAAGTATGATGCTCCTCAACAAGCGAAAGCCGCGGGCATATACCCTTATTTCAGAGTTATTGAAAGCGATCAGGATACGGAAGTTATCATAAACGGCAAGAAAGTCCTGATGTTTGGTTCTAACGCTTACCTCGGATTAACAAATCACCCCAAAGTAAAAGAAGCTGCTATCCAGGCAGTCAAAAAATATGGTACCGGTATGGCCGGAAGCCGTTTCCTCAACGGGACGCTGGATATTCATATCGAATTGGAAAAGAAACTTGCCCGGTTCCTGGGGAAAGATGATGCAATCATTTATTCCACCGGGTTTCAGGTAAATTTGGGTGTTGTTTCCTGCCTTACGGGACGCGAAGATTACATTTTATGGGATGAGTTAGACCATGCTTCCATTATTGAAGGGCACCGTTTGTCTTATTCTCAAAAACTGAAATTCAGACACAACGATATGGATTCGCTGGAAAAGCAATTGCAAAAATGCGAACCCGATAAAGTAAAACTGATTGTGGTGGACGGCGTTTTCAGTATGGAAGGCGATATTGCCAATATCCCCGAAATCGTGCGTTTAGCCAAAAAATACAATGCCAATATCATGGTGGATGAAGCCCACGGATTGGGTATCCTTGGGTATCAGGGCCGGGGCGCTTGCGATCATTTCGGATTGTTGCCGGAAGTGGATTTGGTGATGGGAACTTTCAGTAAATCGTTGGCCTCCATCGGCGGTTTTATTGCATCTTCCGAACCGGTTATCAACTATCTTCGCCACAATTCCCGCTCGTATATCTTCAGTGCAAGCAATACGCCTGCGGCAACGGCTGCAGCCAACGCCGCTTTCGACATCATGGTCAGTGAACCGGAACGGATCGAACATCTATGGAAATTGACGAATTACGCCTTGATGCGATTCCGCGAAATGGGTTGTGAAATAGGCAATACCTCCACTCCGATTATTCCGTTGTTTATCCGCGACAATGATAAGACATTTTTGGTGACCAAGGATTTATTCGACCGGGGTATTTTTGTGAATCCCGTAGTGGCTCCTGCTGTGGCATCCGCCGATACATTGATCCGTTTTTCGCTTATGGCCACCCATACTTTCGAACAATTGGATTATGCGTTGGATAAAATTGAAGCCAGCTTGCGAAGAGCCGGAATCCTTCATCGTGAACGCGAATTAGTCTAATTTCAAGTTAAATTCTTTTGCTAACGAGAGAATCGCCGGATTTTTTTCGGCCATAAATTCAAATATATTCTTATTCCCGTAGGGAAGATATTGCTTTTCGTCTTCTGTCACAAATATGTCAAGTGAAATCTGCGTATTCCGTAATTGTTGCGCCAGAAACGTTTTTATTTCTACCGTTTTATCCGTCAATTTCCGTTGCTGGTCGGGATTAAAAACCGCAATGCGGATCAGGTTGTTCTCCGATAATTGAGGATTCACATTCAGTATGGTATTTTTCAAATGGGCATCCTCTTCCTTCCCTGCATAATTGATCCAGGCCGTTTTCAAATCTTCTTGTGTAAACCGTTCATCCAGGACAACATTTTTTGCCGCTTCCGTTACCGGATGTTCTTCTCCGGTTGGAGCTTCCACCGGTTTCTTTAAAGAAACCCTCAACGAACTTTTAGAAATGACTTCATTAGTTGATACTTCGGGAGTTACCGGTTTTTCCGGCGCTTTGGGAACCGCTTGTTCTTGTTGCGCCTGCTTAACTTCCGGTTCTTTTTTCGCTTCAACTAAAGGCTCAAGCTTTATTTTTTTTTTGTCATCAACCGGCGATGGTTGATGATTCAACTGGCAAAGGCGAATGAGCAGCAACTCTATCAGCAACCGCTTGTTTTTACTGTACCGGTAATTCAAATCACATTCGTTGCTTAATTCAATAGCTTTGTATAAAAATTCAACGGAACATTGCCGGGATAAAACCAAATATTTTTCTTTTACCGCATCTCCTACTTCAAACAGGACAATGGTTTGCGGATCTTTGCAGACCAGAACATCCCGGAAAAAGTTGGCCAAACCGCTCACAATCTGTTGTCCGTCAAATCCTTTTCCCAAAATTTCATTGAGGATAAGCAAACTTTGACTCACATTTCCGGCCAACAGGGCGTCTGTCAAGCGGAAATAATATTCGTAATCCAATACGTTCAGGTTTTCGATAACCGATTTGTATGTGACATTCCCTGCCGAAAAGCTGACTACCTGATCGAAAATCGACAAAGCGTCCCGCATCCCGCCGTCGGCTTTTTGAGCAATGGCATTCAAGGCTTCTTTTTCAGCGGAAACATTTTCACTTTGGGCCACATATTCCAGATAATCGACAATATCATTGATACCGATACGGCTGAAATCGTAAATTTGGCAACGGGAAAGAATGGTTGGAATGATTTTATGTTTCTCGGTAGTCGCCAGGATAAATATCGCATGGTGAGGCGGTTCCTCTAAGGTTTTCAAAAAAGCATTGAACGCCTGGGTGGACAGCATGTGTACTTCATCAATGATATATACCTTGTAACGGCCAATTTGCGGGGGAATCCGCACCTGATCCGTCAACGAACGGATGTCATCTACCGAATTGTTGGAAGCGGCATCCAATTCATATATATTATAGGAACGGTTTTCGTTGAAGGCCTGACAGGATTCGCATTCATTGCAAGCTTCACCGTCTGCTTTGGGATGCAGGCAATTGATTGTTTTTGCAAAAATACGGGCGCAGGTGGTTTTCCCGACTCCCCGCGGGCCGCAAAACAAGTAAGCATGCGCCAGTTTATTGTTTTGAATGGCGTTTTTGAGCGTAGTAGTTAAGGATTTTTGTCCCACTACCGATTGAAAAGTGGCAGGGCGATATTTTCGGGCTGATACAATATAGTTATCCATATAATTATTTTATCTTCCGGATTTATTTGGGTGTAAAACCATACAAAAGTAAAAAATTTATTTCAAACGAGAACATAAATGAATTAAAAATCGCCTTTTTGAATAATTATCACTAATTTTGTCTTCTCTAAATAAATAAAATAATGGAACAACAACAAAACAATATCCAAATTGAATTGACGGATGATGTGGCCCAGGGAATTTATTCAAACCTGGCGGTAATCGCTCATTCCAATTCCGAATTTGTAGTCGATTTTGTCAGCCTGCTGCCGGGACTTCCCAAAGCAAAAGTGAAATCGCGCATCGTGATGACTCCGGAACATGCCAAACGGTTGATGCATGCGTTAATCGACAATATTAAAAAGTATGAATCGCAACACGGAGAAATCAAGTTACAACAACCCGGGTTTAATCCGCCCTTTGTAGGTCCAATCGGAGAAGCATGAAGGTAATGAAATTTGGCGGAACGTCTGTCGGTTCCGTAGAAAGCATTTTAAAGGTAAAAAAAATTGTTGAAGCAGTTGAGGAGCCGGTAATCGTAGTGGTTTCTGCGTTAAGCGGCGTAACCGATCAATTGTTGAACATGTCTAAATTAGCCTCCCGGGGAGATTCTACTTACGAAAAAGAGTATAACCGCTTGGTCATTCGCCATATCGAATTGGTAGAAGGCATTCTTCCAAATCCGGAAATCCGGCGTGATTTGTTAAAACAGGTTTCCGCTCTTTTGGATGAATTGGGAAATATTCTCCGGGGTATCTTCTTAGTAAAGGACTTATCGTTAAAAACATCCGATGCCATCGTGAGTTACGGAGAACGGTTGAGTTCGCTGATTATGGCCAACCTCTTGACGAACGCCCAATTGTTTGACGCTTGTAGTTTTATTAAAACGGAAAAACAGTTCAGCAAACACATCGTCGATTTTGAATTGACGAATCAACTCATCCGGGAAACGTTTGTTTCGCTTCCTCCGATAGCGGTCGTTCCCGGTTACATTGCAAGCAACAAGACTACCGGCGATGTAAGTAATTTGGGACGGGGCGGTTCGGATTATACGGCCTCTATTCTGGCGGCGGCCTTACATGCCAACATTTTGGAAATCTGGACGGATGTGGACGGATTTATGACCGCCGATCCGCGAGTCATCAGCAGCGCTTATGTCATTGAGGAACTGAGTTATATCGAAGCGATGGAGTTGAGTAATTTCGGCGCCAAAGTGATTTACCCGCCGACTATTTTTCCGGCTTACCATTTGAATATTCCTATTTTAATAAAAAATACATTCAATCCGGAAGCGCCGGGAACTTACATTACAAAAGACCGGCACACCAACGGCAAATCCATCAAGGGAATATCGTCTATTGGCGACACCAGCCTGATTACCGTTCAGGGATTGGGAATGGTGGGCGTGATTGGCGTGAATTACCGTATTTTCAAAGCGCTCTCCGAAGCGGGAATCAGCGTGTTTATGGTTTCCCAGGCTTCTTCCGAAAATACCACTTCTTTTGCCGTCCGGAATGCCGATGCCGATGCTTCGGTGGATGCTTTGAGAAAAGAATTTCAATTGGAACTGACGCAAGGCGAAATCAACGATATAAAAGCGGAAAAAGGCTTGGCTACGGTGGCCATTGTCGGCGAAAACATGAAACGGACGCCCGGCATTGCCGGCAAACTTTTCGGTACGTTGGGACGCAGCGGTATCAGCATCATTGCTTGTGCACAAGGTGCCAGCGAAACCAATATCTCGTTTGTTATCCAAAGCGAATACCTGCGCAAAGCATTAAATTCAATCCACGATTCGTTTTTCCTGTCGGAATACCAGGTTCTGAATATTTTCCTGACCGGTATCGGGACGGTCGGCGGCCATTTGTTGGAACAAATCAGCCGGCAACAAAAAACGTTGATGGAACAGAACGGCCTCAAACTGAGGATTGTAGGAATTGCCAACTCCCGGAAATTACTTCTTTGCCGCGAAGGATTAAATCCGGACAGGTGTATGGAAGAGTTGAAAGAAAAAGGCGAAAACAGTTCGCCCGGACATTTGAAGGAAGAAATCCTGAAAATGAATATCTTCAATTCGGTATTTGTCGATTGTACAGCCAGTTCCGCGGTGGCCGGTTTATACGAAGATTTTCTTTCACACAATATTTCCGTAGTCGCAGCCAATAAAATCGCGGCTTCCGGGCCTTTTGAAAATTACAGCAACCTGAAAGAAATCGCCCGTAAAACGGGAGTGAAATACCTTTTTGAAACCAATGTCGGCGCCGGTCTGCCCATTATCAATACGATAAATGCACTGACGCACAGCGGAGACAAGATATTGAAATTCCAGGCTGTCCTGACAGGCACACTGAATTTTATTTTTAATACCATCAGCAAGGATATTCCATTGAGCAAGGCCATCGCCTTGGCCAAGGAAGCCGGTTTTTCCGAACCCGATCCGCGGATTGATTTAAGCGGAACAGATGTGATTCGTAAATTAATCATCCTTTCGAGGGAAGCGGGATATGCCGTCAATCAAGCGGATGTCGTTAAAAATCTGTTTATCCCCGATAAATATTTCGGAGGTTCTTTGGAGGATTTTTGGAAAACGATTCCCGAAATGGATGCCGTTTTTGAAGAAAAGCGCAAAAAGTTGGAAGCCGAAGGAAAGAAATACCGTTTTGTAGCCGAAATGGACAAGGGGAAATGTTCGGTAGGCCTGCAGGAAGTAGATAGGAGCCACCCGTTCTACGAATTGGAAGGCAGCAACAATATTATCATGATTACAACGGAAAGATACAACGAGTATCCGATGATTATCAAAGGCTATGGCGCAGGCGCTGCCGTAACTGCAGCCGGCGTCTTTTCGGATATCATCAGTATTGCAAACATAAGATAATGAAAAAATTAAAATAATGAAGAAAATGAAGAAAATGAAAATAATAGTTTGTATTCATTTCTTTCATTTTCTTCATTATTTTAATTATTTTAATTGAATAAAGTATGGTAGAGGTTCAACAAGTGAAACAGCGGTTCGGGATTATTGGAAACAGTCCTTTGCTGAACCGGGAGATAGAGCGGGCTTTATTGATTGCTCCTACCGACCTGACCGTATTGATTACGGGCGAAAGTGGCGTGGGAAAGGAGAATTTTCCGCAAATCATTCATCAAAACAGTGCGCGCAAACATGGCCCGTACATTGCAGTCAATTGCGGCGCCATACCGGAAGGGACAGTCGATTCGGAATTGTTCGGTCACGAAAAAGGTTCGTTCACAGGCGCTTTGGCCGACCGGAAAGGCTATTTTGAAATTGCCGACAAGGGAACTATTTTCTTGGACGAAGTAGGCGAATTGCCTCCGGCCACGCAAGCCCGTCTCCTGCGCATATTGGAATACGGGGAATTTATCCGGGTAGGCTCTTCCAAAGTACAGAAAACCGATGTACGCATCGTCGCCGCCACCAATGTCGATTTGATGCGGGCGATACGCAAGGGCAAATTCAGGGAAGACCTGTATTACCGGCTGAATACGGTGCCTATTTGTGTCCCTCCGCTTCGGGAAAGACGGGAAGATATTTACTTGTTGTTCCGGAAATTCGCCGGTGATTTTGCGGAAAAATACCGGATGCCCGCCATTCATCTGACGGACGATGCCAAAGAAATACTGATAAAATACCGTTGGCCGGGCAATATCCGCGAATTGAAGAACATTACCGAACGGATGTCCATCTTTGAGCAGGAACGGGAAATAAACGCCGAACAGTTGAAAACCTATCTTTCGGATCCGGTTATCGAACAATTGCCGGCTATTATTTCAGCCGGTTCCGATGCCAAAACGTATGCCCAGGAAAGAGAAATCCTGTATCAGATTTTATTGGATATGAGAAGGGAAATCAATGAATTGAAAAAATTGGTTCCCGGATTATTGAATAATAACCTCCCATCGGCCAATGAGATAAGTACGTATGCGCCGGTAATACCGGAGGATTCGGCGCAATACCAGTATGCCGATGAAGTGTCCGAAGATGAAAAAGAACCGGAAAAAGCCTTATCTTTGGAGGATGTTGAGCGGGATATGATCATAAAAGCATTGGAACGCCACAGCGGACGCCGGCGCAATGCCGCCCAGGATTTAAAAATATCCGAAAGAACGTTGTACCGAAAAATCAAAGAATATGGACTGGAGTAATGAAAGAATTAAAAGAATGAAAAAAATGAAAAAAATAAAAAGAATGAAAAGAATGAGGAGTCTTATAATTTCTTTCATTTCTTTCATTTCTTTCATTATTTTCATTTCATCCTGCTCTTTCTCTTATTCTTTTCAGGGTGGAAAGTTGAATTATGATTTGGTGAAAACCATTACTATTCAGAATTTTCCCAACCGGGCATCCAATCCGGATCCGCTGGTTGCCCCGATTTTTGAACAGGCTTTGCGGGATCGTTTCATCGAACAAACCCGTTTGAAGCCGGTGGCAAACAACGGCGATATTGAGATAGAAGGCGAAATCACCGGGTTCGATATACAAGGAATGGCGGTAAAAGAAGATTCTTATGCTTCCCAGGCCCGGTTGACGATCTCCATACATGTCAAATATACCAACAATAAGGAAGCGAACAGTGATGTGGATCAAACTTTTTCGGCTTTCAGTGAATATCCGGTGGATCGACAGTTCAATGAAGTAGAAAACCAATTAATCACTGATATTGTAGCTGAAATAGTGGACAAGATTTATAATGAAACCGTTGGAAACTGGTAAAATATGCAGGCAAAAGGAATTATCGAATTAATGAATCAATCCGTTGCACCGGATGAAGAAACTTTGAATGACTTGCAAAGTCTGGTAGAAGAATATCCGTATTTTCAGACGGCGCGGATTCTTTATGCCTTGAACTTGCGCGCCACCAAAGACAGCCGTTTCAATGCGGAACTGCGGAAAGCCACCTGTTATGCGTCTGATCGGAAAAAGCTGTTTTATTTGGTAGAAGAAAAATTTCACCAACAGTTCGCAACAGAAATTCCGGAAAAGAAAGCGGAACCGGTTCATTCCTCGTTTGATTTAATCAATTTTTTCCTGGCAGGGAAAGACGAAGAAAAGAAAAAGCCGGAAAACAGGACCGCCCAATTTGTTTCGACCGATTACCTTTCATACGCTCTTTCGGAAGAAGAAACCGGAAAACAAGAAACGGAAACGGCGCCTTTGCAACACCAGGAAACCATTGATAAGTTTTTGGAAGAAGACGAAAAAACGCCGATCAAGATTGTATTCAAAGGAAAAGACGCGCCCATAGAAAACGCGCCTCCCGGCTTGGATATGGAAGAAGAAAGCAACTTTTTTACGGAAACATTGGCTAAAATTTACCTCAAACAAAAAAAATATGTGAAGGCATTGGAAATTATCCGCAAATTAAACTTGCTTTATCCGGAAAAAAATATTTACTTTGCAGACCAAATTCGATTTTTGGAGAAATTGATTATTAACGAAAAAAATAAAATATAAAAATGTACATCTTTATTTCCATTTTGATTGTAATTGCATCTCTTTTTTTAATACTGATTGTGGTTATCCAAAATTCCAAAGGCGGTGGTTTAGCTGCCGGTTTTGCCTCCTCCAATCAGGTGATGGGAGTTCGCAAGACGACCGATTTTCTTGAAAAAGCCACCTGGTGGTTGGCCGGTATTGTAGTGGTATTATCTGTTTTTGCCACCGTTTTTTTGCCACGTCATGCCTCTTCTTCCGATTCAATCATAAAAGAAGAAATCAATGAATCGATACCTGCTCAGGATGCAAATGCGGTTGCACCTTTCGGAAGTCCGATTTTGGAAGAACCTGCTCCGGCTGAACCTGCTCCGGCAGAATAACGAAAACAAATCTTTGTACCTTTTTCTATCGAATCAAATCCGTTTGTTACAATAAGCCTTTTATTTCCCCGTTATTATAAAAGGTTTATATGCGAAAGAAAATATACATAGTCTTTTGTTTTTGCTTTTTGTGCGGCAGTCTTTTGGCCCAAAAGCAAAAAGTAAAAAATCAACCCTACGGCGATCAGAAGTTGTATCACTTCGGGATTTCCGTAGGGATGAATTTTCAGGATTTATTGTTGACCAACAGTGGTTTACCTGCCGAAAACGGTGAAATATGGTACGCGACCCTTCCCAATTATTCGCCCGGATTCAGTGTGGGATTGCTGGGAGACCTTTTTTTGAACCCTTACATGAATCTCCGCTTTACGCCCATGTTGCATTTCGGGGACAAAAGTTTTGAATTTGTCGATGAAACGGGACAGAGTTTCCCGACCGTCATCCGTTCCAATTACATTACGACTCCGTTAGATGTGAAAATCCGTTCGTTGCGATTGAATAATTACCGGCCGTATCTGATTGCCGGAGTGTATGCAGCGATAGATTTGGGACGAAAACGGGACGAAGCCGTTTACCTGAAGCCCTTGGATTATGGTCTTACCATTGGTTTGGGTTGCGATTTTTACTTGCCGATCATTAAGGTAGCGCCGGAATTGCGTTTTACTTTCGGATTAGCCGACGTCATCGATCATGAACGCAAAGACTTGACGGACAACAGTCTCCGCAAATTTTCCGATGCGATTTCCAAAGGAACCACCCGGATGATTTCGCTCACATTCAATTTTGAATGATTACCGGATAAACAGTTGTACGTAGAATAGCATAGCGAAAACCGCAAGCAACAAGCTATCCAAGCGGTCTAAGAATCCACCGTGTCCCGGAATGGCTTTGCCGGAATCTTTTATTTCCAAAGTCCTTTTCATCAACGATTCCACCAAGTCGCCCCATACACCGAACAGGACTACCACCACTGATATGCCTATCCAATGGTAATACGGAATTTCCGGTACGAAATGTGCAAAAACGAAAGAAGAAGCAACGGTAAATACCAAGCCGCCGAAAAATCCTTCCCATGTTTTTTTAGGGGAAATGCGTTCAAAAAGACGGTGTTTTCCCAAAAGCATTCCCACGATATAAGCGCCTGTATCACTTATCCATATAAATACAAACAGGGCTAAAACCAAAACCGGATAATAACTGACGGTTCCCGCTTCGTTTGTCCGGAAAGCAATCAGATTCAACAAAGACAGGGGAAGCGCTATATAGCATTGACCTAAAAAGATATAAGCAATATGTATAATCGGGTCTTGCTGTTTTTCGTACAAGGCCGCAATAAAAACCACCGCGATATACAGCAGGTAAGGGATAAAAACGGAACCGGGGAAAACGCCGGATGCATATAAATACATGGAAACAAATAACAGAAAACCTCCGAAACAATTGATCCACGAATTGATACGGGTCTTTTTTTGCGTGTTGATCAAACCGTAAAACTCTGCTAAACAAAAGAGTACAATAATAGAAAACAAACACACAAAAGTGTAGGAATTGGACAGGATACCTGATGTAATCAAGATAACATACACAATTCCGGTCAATGTCCTTAAAACAATATTCTTCATTTCGGAAGTTCTTTTTCCGTCTCTTCTTTGGCAGGATCTTTAATAAGTTCTATTGCCGCTTCGTCCGGATTATTTATTTCCTGTTGTTTCAATATTTCCTGCGAACGGGACAGCCATTGACGTTTGCCGAATATCCGTTCCAAATCGTCGGCATAGATGACTTCGTTTTCCAGCAATACCTCAGTCAACGTCTGGTGTTGCCCGGTGTGTTCCGTAAGGATTTTTTTCGCCCGGTTGTATTGTTCATTGATAATCCGCTTCACTTCTTCGTCAATCAAACGCGCCGTATCGTCGCTGTAAGGTTTATTGAAACCCCAATCCTGACCGCTGGCATCGTAGTAATTCAAGTTCGGCAGCTGTTCGCTCATTCCATAATATACGACCATCGCATACGCCTGTTTGGTCACCCGTTCCAAATCGTTGGCCGCTCCCGTAGAAATCCGCTGCAGGAACAATTCTTCGGCAGCCCGCCCGCCCAAGGTAGCGCACATCTCGTCTTGCAATTGCTCGTAAGTGGTGATTTGCCTTTCTTCCGGCATGTACCAGGCTGCGCCCAAAGCTTTGCCACGAGGGACGATGGTCACTTTCACCAACGGATTGGCATGTTCCAGCATCCAACTCAAGGTAGCATGGCCGGCTTCGTGCAAGGCAATCGTCCGGCGTTCTTCGATAGTGGTGACTTTCGATTTCTTTTCCAATCCGCCCACAATCCGGTCCACGGCATTCATGAAATCTTCTTTCTGAACAAATTCTTTCCCGTTGCGGGCGGCAATCAAGGCCGCTTCGTTACACACATTGGCAATATCCGCTCCTGAAAATCCGGGCGTTTGACGCGCCATAAATTCGGTATCTACCGATTCATCTATTTTAATATTCCGTAAATGGACAACAAATATTTCCTTGCGCTCGTTCAATTCCGGTAAATCGACATTGATTTGACGGTCGAAACGGCCGGCGCGTAACAAGGCTTTATCCAAAATATCGACCCGGTTGGTGGCTGCCAGCAGGATGACGCCGCTGTTGGAAGCGAATCCGTCCATCTCGGTCAACAACTGGTTCAAGGTATTTTCCCGTTCGTCGTTGACGCCCATATTCGGGTTTCGTCCGCGGGCGCGGCCTACGGCATCTATTTCATCAATAAAAATGATACAGGGCGCTTTTTCTTTGGCTTGCCGGAACAAATCCCGCACCCGGGAAGCGCCTACGCCGACAAACATTTCCACAAAATCGGAACCGGACAAGGAGAAAAACGGTACATCGGCTTCTCCGGCTACGGCCTTGGCTAAAAGCGTTTTACCTGTTCCCGGAGGGCCTACCAGCAAAGCTCCCTTGGGAATCTTGGCGCCCAGATTGGTGTATTTTCCGGGATCTTTCAAGAAATCCACAATTTCCTCTACTTCCTGTTTGGCTTCCGATAAACCGGCCACATCCTTGAACGTAATTTTCTTGGAATTGGGGGACGTTTTATCATACAATTGCGCCTTGGTTTTGCCCACGCTGAACATTCCACCGCCTCCGGACATCCGGCGCATAATGAATACCCAAAGGAATACCAACGCCACGACGGGCAACAGGTTGAGAAGAATATTCCACAATAAACTGTGGCCGTCCTCGTATTTTACCGTAGCGTCAATATTGTATTGCGCCACCGTTTTATCATAAAAATCGGAAAATTTGTCGGAAGAAGGAACTGTTACCGAGACGGTTGCCTCGGGTTTACTCAGTAAGGGGTTCGTCTTGGGAAGCGTATCCACTCCCAAAATTTCACTTATACATTCCGGTTTAATTTTAGCAATCACCTGATTGTCGTTGGAATTGACGATCATTTCAGTAAAATAATTCTGTTGCATTAACTTCTGAAATTCCGTCCAACCGACATTTTTATTTGCGGAGGTGTCCCGGTTCATAAAGAAAACACCTCCCAGCATTAGCAGAATCAGGAAATACATCCAGTTAATGCCGAATTTGACCGGTTTTTTACCTCCGTTCTGAGGTTTATTTCCGGTATTGGAATCTATTTTTTTCTGTTCGCTCATAAGATATCCGGTATTTCAGTGACATCGGCATCAGCCCATAAATTTTCTAAATTGTAATACTCGCGGATGTGCGGGATAAAGATATGCAGCATTACGGTACCGTAGTCCATAGCTATCCATTGCGCTTCTTTCATTCCGACAGCGCCCATTGGTTTTTCGTGCATTTTTTCATAAACCACATCCCAAACCGAGTCGGATAAAGCAGAAACTTGAGTAGGTGTATTTCCCTGTGCGATAATGAAATATTTACAAATAGCACCTTCCAGGTTAGACAAATCCATAGTAATAATTCTTTTCCCTTTCTTTTCTTGCAGCGCTTCAATAATTGAGTTTACTAAAACTTTCGTTTCGTCCATTTATATGTTTTAATGTTATACAATACTTAGTTACTTATTATAAGTGTGCAAAGATAGTTTGAATTTTGATTATTTCAATGATTTTAAGTGAAAAACAAAGTTAAAAGGGCAAAATTATCGGAAGGAAACAAAAAAGATTTTGCTTCCAAAAAAATATTATAGGAGAATAATTTGTGAAATATTTCAAAAAAGACTATATTTGCGGGCTGAAAAAAATAGCCTTATAGCTAATTAAATGTCAAAAATAAAATAAAATTCAAATGCAAAACAAAGGATTTATAAAGTTTCTTGCTATTGCGCTTACCTTGGTAAGTATATTTTATTTGTCATTTACCTTTGTGACAAATAAATACTACAAGCAAGCGAAAGTCTATGCCGATGGCGTTCCCGCTTTGGAAAGCCAGTACTTAGATTCTTTAGCAAAAGAAAAAATTTGGTTGGGTTATTCCCTTGAAAAATGCCGTGCGATGGAAATCAATTTAGGTCTTGACCTGAAAGGCGGTATGAATGTGATTATGGAAATCGCGGCGGCGGATGTATTGAGGGCGCTGTCCGATGATAATCCGGATCCGGTGTTCAATCAAGCGCTTGCCAAAGCAACCGAACTTCAAAGTAAAGGTCAGAGCGATTTTATTTCTGCATTCTCCAGCGCTTATAAAGAACTGGATTCCAATGCGAAATTGTCCGTTATCTTTGGTACTTACGAGTTAAGGGACAAAATCAAACCGCAAAGTTCAAACGATGAAGTAGTCAGCGTTTTAAGGACTGAGCTTAAAAGCGCTTACGATAATTCATTCAACGTACTCCGCAATCGTATCGATAAATTCGGTGTGGTAGCTCCCAATATCCAGAACATGGATAAGGAAGGGTTGATTTCTATCGAACTTCCGGGCGTAAAAGAACCGGATCGCGTGCGTACCTTATTACAAGGAACGGCTAACCTCGAATTTTGGGAAACTTATACGGAAGCGGAAATTCACCAGACATTGATTGCTGCAAACAATATTATCCGTGATTCGATCCAATATGCACATCAACAAGCCCATGCTCCTGTGGATGCAGCCGTGACTGAAGTTCCTGAATTGGTGGAACAAATCGATGCGGTAGAAGGTGAATTGGTGGACGGCAAACCGGTCGTTCAGGGAGAAGAAGTGGATGTAGTGGATGAAACCGCTATTGAAAACTCTCAATGGCCTTTGTTTGCAATCCTGCAATTAAATCCCGGTCAGACAAATCCTTCTTGTGTAGTGACAGCGGTACGGAAAAGCGAAATGCCGAAAGTAAACGCTTACTTGCAGAATACCAAAGTAAAAGCTTTATTGGATGCCAACCGTATCAGCTTGAAATGGGGCGTAAAACCGCGTACCGAAAACAGTGATGTATATGAGTTAGTGGCTTTGAAAGTCAATTATATAGATGGTAAACCGAAACCGGTATTGAGCGGTGACGTTATCCAGGATGCTTCCGACCACTTCAATCAATATTCTTCTTTTGCCGAAGTAAGCATGACGATGAGGAGCGAAGCAGCCAAAGTATGGGCGCGCCTGACAAAAGATAATATAGGTAAATCGGTAGCCATCGTTTTGGATGAATCGGTTTACTCTTTCCCAACCGTGCAAACGGAAATCACCGGAGGTTCTTCGGCTATTACAGGTAATTTCACAGCTGAAGACGCGAAAGACTTGGCAAACGTATTGAAATCCGGCCGGATGTCCGCCCGCGCGAATATCGTTCAGGAAGAAATCGTTGGGCCTTCATTGGGACAACAAGCCATCAACCAGGGATTTATTTCTTTTATAATCGCTTTTATTATATTGATACTTTACTTAGTTGCGATGTACGGCTGGAAACCCGGTTTGATTGCCAGCGGCGCTTTAGTGCTTAACTTGTTTTTCTCCCTGGGTGTCATGGCCTCGTTCCATGTTGTCTTGACCCTGTCCGGTATCGCGGGTATCGTGCTGTCGCTGGCCTTGGCTGTGGATGCGAATGTGTTGGTGTACGAACGTATCAAAGAGGAAATGATTGGAGGTAAACCGTTGAAAAAAGCGGTGGAAGAAGGTTATGACAAAGCATTTTCCGCCATCTTCGATTCTAACTTGACCTCTCTTATTACCGGGGTTATCCTGTTGGTATTTGGAACCGGCCCTATTCGCGGTTTCGCTTTCACTTTTATTATTGGTATTATTGTGTCGTTCTTTACAGCGGTTTACTTAACTCACTTGACTTACAATACGCTATTAGAAAAAGACAAATTGAAAAATTTGATATTTACGACAACAATTTCCAAAAATTTATTGCTTAATCCGAATTTTAATTTCTTAAAGACTATAAAATGGCAATATGTGGCTGCCGTAGCTATCACTATCATCTGTATTGCTTCTTTTGCTTTGAGAGGTTTGAATCAGGGTATTGACTATACGGGGGGGCGAAACTATGTGATTAAATTTCAACAAGATATAAATACAGTGGAAGCGCAGGAATTGTTAGCGACACAATTTGAAGACCACACTCCGAGTGTAATCACTATCGGCAAAGCGAATCAAGTACGTGTTTCGACCAATTACCTGATTGATTCCAATGACCAATCGGTAGATAGCATCATTCAAATTAAATTGTACGATGGTTTTAAAACCTTGTTGCCGGAAGGTACTACTTACGATCAATTTATAAGGGGTGATTATATTCAAACCCAATCGAAAGTGGGACCGAGTATCGCTGATGATTTGAAACAAAAAGCAGTTTGGGCTATTCTATTATCTGTGTTGGGTATCGGCTTATATATTTTATTGCGGTTCCGGGATATTTCTTATTCGATTGGTACGATTGCCGCTTTAACATTCGACACCTTGTTTGTGATTGGCGCTTACTGTCTCTTGTGGGGAATTGTTCCTTTCTCCCTGGAAGTAGATCAGACGTTTATCGGGGCTGTGCTGACGGTAATCGGGTATTCCGTTAATGATAAAGTGGTTATCTTCGACCGTGTACGCGAATATACCCAGTTATATCCGAAGTCATCCAAATGGGATATTTTCAACGGATCACTCAATTCGACCTTGGGGCGTACGTTTAATACCGGTATGGCTTCTTTATTAGTGGTGTTTATCATTTTCTTCTTCGGCGGCGAATCCTCTATCCGTAGTTTTTCTTTCGCCATGATATTAGGAATTATTATCGGTACACTTTCGTCTTTGTTCATAGCTGCTCCGATTGCCTACAATCTTCAAGCAAGAAAGCAAAAAAAATAAGAGAGTTAAAAACTAAGAACTAAAAACTAAGAACTAAAAGTTACGCGAAGCGCGGTAATAGGCGCCTGCTAACTTTTAGTTCTTCGTTTTTTAAAGGGATCGTTATTCTACTGCCACCGTCAACCGCAGAGCGGTTGCATAACGTAAAGATGCGATTAATCGCGTCTCTACCATCCGAATGCAACATCTCCGATGTTGTGGATGGATATTGTGGTTCATTTGTATCTACAATAATGTAATCGCTCCGCGATTGGCGCCTCTCCGCTCAATTAGTATTTAGCGTGGGCTGAGTTACTCGTTCACCATTTTCGTTAATTTTTGGTAATTCCTTGGTTTATCCAAAAAAAGATACTACTTTTGCTAACTAAATAAACAGTAAAAAGCTTTTATTACAAAATAGAAAACAGATTATAAAGACATAATTCATTAAATAAAAAGCGTTTAGCTTTTATTCTTGTATCTGAAACATCAACAATTTCAACAACGACAAGAATGGTAAGTATGCGTTCACGTGAATTCGTGGGCTAAACTTATTTGTCGTTGTGGGTAGTTGATGACCTCAGATACAGATAAAGTTATAAGTCCCACGTTTTTTTATTTTAAATAACCGCTTCTTCGGGACTTGGAAGCATAAATTCTACAAACATGCAAAACAAGTCATAGGAAATTGGGCGGGCGTTTCATTTTAATAATTTACACTCTCATGTTTTTAGTCAGTTGAACACGTCCGTCCTTTTTTTCAGGGCATAGGCAACCATTCGTAGTTACGCATTCATTTCTTCATTCTTTGTATTTATTAAATTTAGTTTATGTGGTTGCCTTGCCCTCTTTTAGGAGTATAAATTTTAAAAAATAACAAATATGAAAAGAAAGATTTTTTTAGCGCTGACACTCATCGTGTTGAGTGCAGCCAGCGCCAATGCACAAGTGCTGATTGGCGCCGACGATGAACCTCATCCGTCGGCTGTATTGGAATTGCGAAGCAATAACGCAGGCTTGTTGCTGCCGCAAGTCAAATTGGATAACATTGATAATACATCTTCCCTGTTGACAACACCGGTAGCCGGGATGTTGGTGTGTAATCTTACCGGCTCCTTGCGGCATGGAGTCTATTACTGGGACGGTGAATGGAAACTGTACGTCGGGTTTTGAGAATGAAAATAATGAAACAAATTAATAAAATAAAGACAATGAACAAAAGAATGTATTTTATGCTTTCGCTGTTGCTGGTAATGACCACCGGTTTGAAAGCGCAAGTTGTAATTGGTACGAATGCGGCAGAGCCGGTAGCATCGGCCGTATTGGATTTGAATAGCGGTATCGACGGTAATTTGGGTTTATTGCTGCCGCGGGTAGCGTTGGAAAGCGCCACGGATGAGGAAACAATCAAAGATCCGGCCACAGGTCTAATGGTTTATGCAGACGGAACCGGCGGTTTAGCCGCAGGTGTCTATGTTTGGGACGGAGTGAACAAGAAATGGCAAACCAATGGGGCCGGCGGCAATGGAGTAAGCAATCCGGAGGATTTTACGGATATTGAAGGAGGTACGGTAAGTACCAGCTACCGTCCGGTAATCATGGGTACCTCTTGTTTTGATGTACGGGAAGGACAAAATGACCCGCAGAGTCAGACTTATACGCTAAAGGAAAACGGTAACGTCGGTATTGCTAGTATTGCATGGAAAGTGGAAGACGATGATGAATTGCTGAATTCCCACCAGGAAGTGGGAAATGCACAAGTGTTAGTATTTAAAGACAGGGCAGTTTTGTTGTCAAAAGCAACCCCTAACCCGGTATATGTAACACTAACAGCCTATATCACCTATAATGACGACACGAAATATCAAAAATCGCTGGCGATTAAGGTGATGAACGGGAGTTGCTGCCCGGGAGTTCTAATTCCTAACGCCGCATTTGATTATGCCGATGGCAGACCCGGAGACGCGGCGCGCTGGGGAAATGCGTCATCGTCAGTTGATGCTGACTGGAACCTAAATATTGCATCAACGGACATTGGCGTGATCGCCGCACAGTATGTTAATGCGGGACGCGGACTTTGCGTTGTGCAATCTCGTGTAGATCAGACCTGGCCTGCGGCTATAGAATTATGCCGTTCCGGCTCGCCTGCTGGTGAAACTAACACCGATCAGTGGTACCTGCCCAACCTGGCCGAAGCTGCCGTCGTACATGCCAACAATATCAGTAACTCAAGCGTCGCGTTCTGGCCGATCACCCTAGGTACTAACGTGAACTGGGGACGAGTAGATCTAATCTCCTCGGATGAATTCGCTAAAAACCAGGTTAATCCAGCGACCGTGGTCGCCGGCTGGTACCGCGGGGTGGCGGACGGCACGTACCCAGGAAAATCTTACATCCTGCCGATCTGGTTCTGTGTGAAACGAATGTAGTTTTTGTGATAATCAGAACCCGTAACATCGGTATTTTTATCGGTAAGGGAATCCCATGCTCCATTTTTAAAGCTGTGAGAATCTCGAGCTTTAGGGTTGCAAGAAAAGGTACTGTTCAAAAAGTCTTATTCCAACGGACTTTTTTGGGCAGTACCTTTTTTTATTGCATCCCTATTGTCCTGCTATCTACTCTTTGAAAATCACCTCACAACCGATTTTTGCCACGGCCTCTTCAAAATCGTTCCGGGGAAGCAATGATTTGCCGCCAATCATGGCCCGGTAATTATAAACAGTTGTAGTTGAATAGTCTAAGTAAGCCGCAATCTTGGCGCTATTGGTCACGCCCAGCCGAATGAGCGCATAGATACGCAATTCGGGATTCAGGATGTTCTCTTGTTTGAGCGCCACCTGTTCCCCGGCGGGAAAGAGCTTATTGAATTCTTCTACAAAGTTGGGAAACAAGATGAGGAAAGCGGTATCGAAATTCTGATAAAATTCTTTCCATTCCGTTTCTATCATTTTGGTCGATCTCAGTATCGCATACAATTCCTCCACTTTGCGGGCTTCCGCTTTTTTTACTAATTCACCCCGGTAATTTATTAATTTATGGGTATCTTCAGCACATTGAAGAATGAACCGTTTGATATATTCTTCTTTGATTTGGTTGGCTTCCGACAGTTCCCGGCTCGTTTTTTCCAATTCTTTACGGAGTTCTTCCACTTCTTTCCGCTCTATTTTTACATTCCCGGCATGCTTTACCGCATACGAAACGGCATAAATAAGGATGATAATCAATATACAAATAACAAAAATCAAGATTTTCCGGCTTTCCACATGCCTTGTCTTTTCCAATTGGGAAGATTTGTCAATGACCGGCAAAATATGGGCTATTTGGGCATTATTCAAATGGGCGCTATAAAAATGGGCATCTTCCATACACCTATTTATATAAATGCCGGAACGACCTTCTTTTCCCTCGTTTACCAAGTAAAGCGCTAATAAACGGAGAGCGGGATTTTCTTTGGCAGAAGCTTTTACGCCTGCAATGGCCGATTTCGCCAGATATTCCAACCGGGTTTCGCGATCGCCCCGCATTTCGTAAAGATAAGCAATGAGCAAATTCGTCATCGCAGACTCTGGTGTCTCCGGATTCAATTGGGTGAGTTGGGCGGTGAGAATTTCCTGCGCCCGGAAAAAATCTTTCGATTCAATACATTTTCTTCCGAAAACCAGATCGTAGTCATACATACCCCGCGACAATACCGTTAATAAAGAATCCCGGTAAACTTCTTTTAACGCCTTGTTTTCCAATTCTTTGTCTGCAGCGCATTCCTCCCATTGCCTGTACATTTTTTCAAAACAGCCAAAATAGGCGCCTAACTGTTGCGCCGGCAAAGAATCCCGTTCAATGGAACAAAGCAACTCCAGCGATTCGGGAAAACGGGCAAAAACAGCATATATTTTTGCCTGTTGCATTTTACATTCATTAATCCAATAAACATCATTCTGTTTTTCGGAGAAATCCAAGTGCGCTTTGGCATAATACAAAGCCGAATCAACCGTGAAAGTTTCATATTCCTTATACAACTGAAGATAGGCTTCGTGCATTTTTTCATTTCCAAGCCTTTCCTTCAATTTCACTTTGAGTTCATCCAATCTTTGCATTTTGCAACTATCATACACATTTGCTTGACTGACAGCCTGATCCAATTCTTGTAAAAGAGGTTTAAGCCTATCTGCTCCTAAACTATTGTGTAAAAAGAAAATAGTAAAAAGAGATAATAAGATGTTCCGCATTGTCTTTATAAATTATTTCCAGATTTTGACAAAGATAGAAAAAAAAATCATTCACTTTGCGTATCTTTGAGGTCAATTTTAATTTAAATTTTTATGTTTTCAGGAATAGTAGAAGAAGCGGCGACCATCGTCAACCGCGTATCAGAACAAGGTAATTTGCACCTCACCATGAAATGTTCTTTCATCAATGAATTGAAAATAGACCAAAGTGTCTCACACAATGGCGTTTGCCTGACAATCGTCAGCCTGGCAGACGATACCTATACGGTGACCGCCATTAAAGAAACCTTGGATAAAACCAATTTAGGCTTATTAAACACCGGCGATAAAGTAAACTTGGAACGCAGCATGAAAATCGACGGCCGCTTAGACGGGCACATCGTCCAGGGGCACGTAGATCAAACCGCTGTGTGTACCCAAGTGGAAGAAAATGACGGCAGCTGGTATTTTACATTCGAATATGAGGTGGATAAGGAAAAAGCCAAACAAGGTTATATGACGGTCGAAAAAGGCTCCGTATGCGTCAATGGCGTCAGTTTGACAGTCGTCAATTCAAAAGACAACAGCTTCCGGGTGGCCATCATCCCCTATACGTATGAATTTACAAACTTCCACCAAATAAAAAAAGGGACGGTTGTCAATTTGGAATTCGATATTATCGGAAAATACCTCAGCAAATTGATTAAAACAATCTGACAAGATATTTGTTTTTGTTCTGATAGATGTTTAATAAAATAAATGTTTATTAAAATCCGCCCTTATCCGAATCTAATCTGTTAAGTTTAATAAAAAAAGCGGGATAAGGGCATGGTTTTTGAGAGAGTAATGGTAAATTTATTGATTATTAAATTTTTAGACAGAATGAAAGCAGTATCATTGGTAGCTGTTGCATTATTGACATTGAGCGTATGCCATTTGAATGCAGAGACAACAGAAAAAGAGAACATCGTTGAAACACAGGAAGTTAAACTTGAGAAAGAATTGACTTACGACGAACACACTTTACCGGACACGTATCCGTACAAAAACGGGACGCGCGAATTTCAATGGGATAAAATCAAAGAAAAATTGGCATACACCGATAATCTCCGTACTCAAAAAACGGGAACCTGGGGTGTGTTGCAAAATAAATCCAATGTCCACGGGGAACCGGCTCTGACAAAGGAACATAATTCGGATGAGTACCATACAGCTACCGACAAGTACGATGTGGAAAGAAACCAGGCGATTCCACTTTACCTGGCAAGCGACCTGAGCGCTCCCGAACGTTATGCGTATGACGGTTCGTTGGTGAAAATCACCGGACAGCAAGACAGTTACGTGATTGCCAAAATGACCGATTTTGACGGGGAATATTTGATTCCTTCCAAATACATCCATACGATTGCCGATACGCCTGATTTTGCGAAAGTGGTAGTGGTGGACCGTAACAACCAGAATATTTCCACGTACGAAAAAGTGGGCGATACCTGGAAAGTACGGAGCATGAACCCCTGTACAACAGGTGCACACAATCCTCCATTGCAAAAACCGACCCCGCTGGGATTGTTTGTTATTCAACAAAAAGAGGCTAAGATGGCTTATTATGTGGATGGAACGACTAAAATAGGCGGGTATGCTCCTTGGGCGAACCGTTTTTGCGAAGGCGCTTATATTCATGGTGTTCCCGTCAATTTGCCACACACCGATATTATAGAGTTCAGTTCGACTTTGGGAACCATTCCCCGCTCGCACATGTGCGTACGGAATGCGGCTTCACATGCGAAATTTGTTTACGACAATTTTCCTGTGGACCAAAGTTTAGTATATGTAATCGAATAAAAAAATGTAAAAAAACATGCAAAAAAAACTAACCCTGCTATTTTCTTTTTTATTAATAGCAATTCTTGCGTTACCGGAGAGTAAGGCTGCACCCATGTCTTCTTCCGAAATACGCCAACTCTACGAAAATTTACAGCTCCAAAATGAAGTTAGTTATAAAGCTTTCAACCAAGCAGTTACCGGCTACCATAAAATCAATGTAAAAAAAGCGATTCTTACGCTAATTGATTTTAGTAAGGCATCGACAGAAGAACGCCTGTATGTAATTGACATGGAGAAAAAAGCGGTTCTTTTCAAATCGCATGTCGCCCACGGCAAAAACAGCGGAGGCAATTACGCCACTTCTTTCTCCAATGAAAAAGGTTCCAACCAAAGTTCATTGGGATTTTTCCTGACGGAAAATACGTATCAGGGAAAAAATGGGTTATCATTGATAATCAACGGACTGGAAAACGGCATCAACGACCGGGCCAAAACACGCGCTGTCGTCATCCACGGAGCCGACTACGCCAATCCGAAACAGGCAAAAGCCCTCGGAAGATTGGGCCGGAGCTTTGGTTGTCCGGCTTTGCCCCGGGAATTGACTCAACCGATTATCAATACAATCAAAGACGGCTCACTACTGTATATTTATTCGGAAAGCCACAACGAAGAATACTTGAAAAGTAGTCGTGTGATTTAGTCAATTAACTCAAATCCGGTATAAGGAACCAGCGCTTTGGGAATGCGGATACCTTCCGGTGTCTGATTGTTTTCCAATAAAGCGGCAACAATCCGCGGCAAGGCCAGGGCGCTTCCGTTCAACGTGTGGCACAATTGCGTCTTCTTGTTTTCATCGCGATAGCGGCATTTCAAGCGGTTGGCCTGATAGCTTTCGAAATTGGAGACCGAACTGACTTCCAACCAACGTTCTTGCGCTGCCGAAAAGACCTCAAAATCAAAGGTTAAGGCAGAGGTAAAACTCATGTCGCCGCCACACAGACGCAGGATTCGCCAAGGTAACTCCAATTTATCCACTAAGGATTGCACATAATCGACCATCTCCTGCAACGATTCGTAGGAATGTTCCGGTTTGTCGATGCGTACGATTTCCACTTTATCGAATTGATGCAAACGGTTCAAACCACGCACATCTTTTCCGTAAGAACCGGCTTCGCGGCGGAAACAAGCCGAATAAGCCGTATTTTTGATGGGTAACTCTTTTTCTTCTACAATTACATCGCGGTAAATATTGGTTACCGGAACTTCCGCAGTCGGAATCAGATACAAATCATCCAACGTACAATGATACATTTGTCCCTCTTTATCAGGCAATTGACCGGTTCCGTAACCCGAATCTGCATTCACCACATAAGGCGGTTGAATTTCGATATAACCGGCTTCACGGGCATTATCCAAGAAGAAATTGATTAAAGCGCGTTGCAACCGGGCGCCTTTTTGCTAGTAAACCGGAAAACCAGCCCCGGCAATTTTCACGCCTAATTCAAAGTCAATCAAATCGTATTTCTTGGCCAATTCCCAATGCGGAAGTGCACCCTCATGCAGAACAGGAATTACGCCGCCCGTTTTTTCAACCAAATTATCTTCGGCATGTTTACCTTCAGGAACACTATCGTGCGGCAAGTTGGGAATCGTACAGAGCAATTCGGTCAATTTCTTTTCGGCGTCTTTCATGCCGGCTTCCAACTTTTTATTGCCGTCTTTCATGTCAGCAACTAATTGGCGAGTAGCTTCGGCAGCATCCTTTTTACCTTCTTGCATCAGTTGCCCGATGGATTTCGAAATCGTATTTAGATTCGCCAGATTGCTATCCAACAGCTGTTGAAAAGTTTTCCGTTTCTTGTCTGTCTCAAGTACTTCATTGATAATAGCTTTGGCATCGTAATGTTTTTTTGCCAGTTTATCAATCACTTCCCGGGTATTCTCTGTAATGATTTTTAGCGTAAGCATACTGTTTGTATTTAAAATCAGGTGCAAAGATACAAATTTTTTATGAACATTAAGAAAGGATAGAATAGAGATATTTGAATATTAAATATCGCGCCATTATTTAAATTTGAATATTAAATATCGCGCCATTATTTAAAATAAATGCTTATATTTGTACTGACATTAAAAAATAAGCAAATGAAAAGCAGGATTATAGCCGGTTATATTCAGGAAAAAGGCAAGACAATATTGGGGCGAATTATTGTTTTGACTGGGGCGAGGCAAACAGGAAAAACTACGATTGTACGCCATTGTTTTCCCGATTATACTTATCTGTCCATAGAAGACCCTGTACAAAAGGGAAATTATCTCAAATTGACGGCTTCTCAATGGAGTCATTTATATCCCCGGGCAATTTTGGATGAAGTTCAAAAAGAACCGGTTTTAATAGAAAGCATCAAATCGGTTTATGACCAATTTACTGATCCCCGTTACATTTTATTGGGATCGAGCCAATTTCTTTTAATGGAAAAAGTGAAAGAAAGTTTAGCGGGACGATGTATTATCATCGAACTCTATCCACTGACTTTGCCGGAATTAAGGACAAATGCCTTGGATGATACGCTTCAGCCTTCTTTTTTTGCACGATATATAAAAGATGAACAACAAAAAGAAATGATTTTTCCTTCTTTTAGTTTAGATCCGGAATATGCGAACAAACAAAATGCTTATCAATTTTATTTACAATACGGTGGTTATCCTGCTCTTACGAATACTGAATTTACGGATATCGACCGGCGGGAATGGCTTTCAATGTACGTCAAAACGTTTTTGGAAAGGGATATACGGGATTTAGTTTCCTTTCGGGATTTGGAACCGTTTGTCAAACTGCAACGATATCTGGCGCATACCACCGGAGGATTGGTCAATTTTTCCAACATCGCCAAAGAAACCGGAGTCAGCGTACCAACGGTGCAACGCTATGTCCTGTATATGGAAATAAGTTACCAAACTGTGGTACTGCCGGCATGGTTTTCCAATCCGTTAAAAAAATTAGTAAAAGCGCCCAAAGTGCATTTTATGGACAACGGAGTCCTTCAAGCCGTTTTACAAAAAACCGGTTTTCCCAACGGGAATGAATACGAAAGCGCTATTGTCGCTGAAATATACAAACAGATAAAATCGTACCGTTTACCCATTACTTGTTATCATCTCCGAACCCAAGACGGCAGGGAAATAGATTTGCTTTTGGAAACCGCCGGTTATTTTATTGCTATTGAAATAAAAATGACAGAACACGTTAATCAAAACGATGCCCGTCATTTAATGGGTTTGCAGGAACTATTAAATAAACCTTTGAAACAATGCTTTATTTTATCGAATGATAACGAGGTGCATTACTTCGGCGATAATATTATCGCTTTACATGCAGCTGCGTTTCTTTCTTAGAGCGCTACCGGTTCTATTGAAACATAAGACCTGTCGTCTCTTCTTTTTCTGAATACCACTTTACCGTCTATAAGAGCGTATAACGTGTGATCTCTGCCGAGACCTACATTTTCGCCCGGATGATGTTGGGTGCCTCTTTGGCGGATAAGGATGTTACCTGCTTTGCAGATTTCACCACCAAAAATCTTAACGCCTAATCGTTTACTATGCGATTCGCGTCCGTTCTTTGAACTACCGACTCCTTTTTTATG
>JAISKT010000001.1 GCA_031261295.1 Candidatus Symbiothrix sp.
AAGCCATTCCCCGCCCTTTGAAAGCCGAATGATATTGACCTGCAAATATATTTCGAGACAACCCGCGGGTTTTAATCTCAATTTGTCGTACTTTCTTTAAAAGTTCACTCGTTTCCATAATATTAAGAACTAAAAACTAAGAACTAAGAACTAAAAGTTAGCTGACGCCTGTTACCGCGCTTCGCGCAACTTTTAGTTCTTAGTTCTTAGTTTTTAGTTTTTAAGGTACTTCAATTTTGTTTAGTATTTCGCTGATGATTTCTTCTGTTGTCAGATTGTTGGCTTCCGCTTCGTAGCTTAAGCCGATGCGGTGGCGCAAAACGTCGAAACAAACAGCCCGAACATCTTCGGGAATGACGTAACCTCTGCGTTTGATGAAGGCGTACGCGCGGGCAGCCAGCGCCAGGTTGATGCTTGCACGGGGAGAAGCGCCGAAAGAAATCATTTCTTTCAGGTTGCTCAATCCGTGTTCTTCCGGAAAGCGGGTAGCAAAAACAATGTCCACGATGTATTTTTCGATTTTTTCATCTAAATAAACTTCCTGCACAATCTTGCGGGCTTCGAGTATTTCTTCTTTTTTGAGAACCGGTTTGATTTCGATTTTATTACCGGAAATATTTTGCCGGATAATCAGTTTTTCTTCGTCTTTTTTCGGATAGTTGATAATTACTTTCAGCATAAAACGGTCCACTTGGGCTTCGGGAAGCGGATACGTTCCTTCCTGTTCGATAGGGTTTTGCGTAGCCATTACCAAGAACGGTTCGGGCAGTTTGTAGGTATGTTCGCCGATGGTGACCTGGCGTTCCTGCATGCCTTCCAACAAGGCGCTTTGCACTTTTGCCGGGGCGCGGTTGATTTCATCAGCCAAAACAAAATTGGCGAAGACGGGCCCTTTTTTTACCAGGAATTCTTCATTTTTCTGGCTGTAAATCATGGTGCCGACCACGTCGGCCGGGAGTAAGTCGGGCGTAAACTGGATACGGTTGTATTTAGCATCAATAAGTGAAGCCAATGTCTTTATTGCCAATGTCTTTGCCAAACCGGGAACCCCTTCCAACAAGATGTGTCCATCCGATAGCAATCCTATTAACAAGGATTCAACCAAGTGTTTTTGCCCAACGATTACCTGGTCCATCCCTTTGATAATCAGATTGACAAATCCGCTTTTGCTTTCAATTCTGTCGTTCAATTCACGAATATCAACTATTTGACTCATAAAAAATTAAAGTGTTAATGTATTAATATGCCGGTGTGCTAATGAAAACACAGTGCAAAAATAGAAATGTTAAATCTTTATTGAAACATTTGCAAGTTAAAAATGATTAAAATCGGTAAAATATAACTTCTATTGGCTTTAAATATGCTTGTTGATTGAACCCTTGCTGCTTCATATCCGGAGATCCTCCCATACACGATGGAAATAATACGCATGAAGTACACTGGGCATCAAATATAGATGAAATTTTTGGAATTACACACAGACCAATAAATTTTTTATTCAATCGCCTTTTAGATAACTCTCAGCCAGTTTTTGGGCTTTCTTTATAGATTCCTCATTGTTTTTATCAATACCGTATTTAGCGGCGGGAGGAATGATTAATTTCATTCCGGTCATCACGAGATCCGGACTCTTGATTGTATTTTTATTTTCTTCGTAAATATACACCCAGAAAGCTTTATGCCCGTATTCCTCTAATGAAATCAACGTCAATCTTTCTCCCGGAGCTATCGTTCGGCTTTTCACATTGCCGGAAGGAACCGGAGTAACCGGTTTGGCTTCCTTCACTTTGACTTCCTTCACAATGTTTTTTTGTGGTATTGTTTCCGGAACTGTTTCTACTATTTTTTCCTGCGGCTCTTCCATAATAACCGGTTCTACGATAAATTCCCGTTCGACAACCGGTATTTTTTCCGGTTTTGTACGAAGATAAGTGTAAAGATATGCGCCGGCAATGAGCAATAGCAAAATACTGAGGATAATCCAACAGCAATGTATTTTTTCCTTTCTCTTTTCCCGCATTCCTTCTCTTTCGTCGTCTCTTTCGACCTCCGTTTTTGTTTCTGTTTCTTCTATAACTTCTTCTTCTATAACTTTTTCCGGAATTTCTTCTACAATAATTTCCTCCGGTACTATGGGAAGAACTTCTTCCACAATTGGCGTTTCTTCCATCGTTGGTGTTTCTTCGGCGACAGGAATTTCTTCTTCGATTTCACCAATCAATTCGACCGTTTCAAATAAGGAAAAAGGTTCATTAATTGTCTCTGCCAGTTGATTATCGGGGGCATAGCTGACCTTATAATGCGCCGGAATCAAAACGCGGGTTCCGTTGGTTACATCTACGCTTTCGCGGTCTTCCGCCACTATCAGTTTGAAACTTCCGAGGTTCTTTACTTTCACCAATTTATCCTCAACAAGCGCCTCATTTATCGTGTCAAAACATTCCTTCAAAAACTGCTCGGCTTCCTTTTTCGTGATTCCGGATTTTCCGGCTAAAAGGGAGATTAATTCCTGTAAATTGATTTTTTCATTCATGGCTTCATCCCTTTCAATTTATCTTTTAATGAATTGGAAGTCTTGAATTTGACAACTAATTTCGGCGGAACGAGCATCTTTTTCCCGGTGGAAGGATTCACACTGATCCGTTCATTCCTTTTTGTCACTTCCAAAGCACCTAAACTACCGAGGGATACCTGATTATTTTTCGATAATTCGGCGGTAATGATAGCTATCGTATCTTCCATTCGTTTACTGACTTCCGTTTTAGATAACTGAAGTTTTTGCGATAATGCTGCGGTCAATTCTGCGGAATTCATATAATTAATGTGATAATTGCAATTTTAAACGGTTCCCAATAGGTCGAAAGACTGTGTACCCGTTATTTTTACCGGGTAAAATGCGCCGGTTGTCAATTCTTTTGTATTGGGAATCAACACTTCGGGGTCCACTTCCGGCGAATCAAATTCGGTTCGTCCGATGTAAAAACCGGATTCTTCGCGGTCAATGATGGTTTTCAGGGTTTTCCCTACTTTTTGTGTATTGATTTGTCCGGCAATCTCTTCCTGAACATTCATCAACACGTCCATCCGCTGCTGTTTGATTGCTTCTTCCACGTCATCCTTGTAATGACCGGCAGCGTAAGTGCCTTCCTCTTCCGAATAAGTGAAAGCGCCCAGACGCTCGAAACGCATTTCTTTCACAAAATCCAGTAAATCCTCAAAATCTTTTTCCGTTTCTCCCGGATGTCCCACCATCATAGTAGTACGGAGATGGATACCCGGAACTTCTTCCCGGATTTTAAAAAGCAATTGCCGCGTTTCTTCCCGGGTAATATTCCGCCGCATCTTCTTCAACATCGCATCGCTGCTGTGTTGCAAGGCAATATCAAGGTATTTGCAAACATTGGATTTTTCTTGCATGACTTGCAACAAATCCAACGGGAAATGCGCCGGATAAGCATAGTGCAGGCGAATCCATTCCAC
>JAISKT010000042.1 GCA_031261295.1 Candidatus Symbiothrix sp.
AAGGGTTTCGCAAATAAAACATTCTAAATCAATCGGTTTTGGATATAAAAATAGCGAACATGCAAATTTAGTAATTTTTTCTCTCATTTTTTAATTATTGAATAAAAATGTTCGCTAAAACACCCCTAAATCCCCTAAAGGGGACTTGTAGAGTCTGCGTATTTTCAGTATCGTGCGTCAGTCAAAAGGGGTTGACCAAAAAGTATGCAATTCCGTCATTTCGAACGAAGCGAGAATGCGAAGCATCGGCCTGGTTCAAATCTAATTTGCTTCGTAGGCCCTACGGCTTAGGTTTAGATTTGAACCAGGTCGATGCTTCGCATTCTCACTTCGTTCGAAATGACGGAGAACATAATAAACAAATTAAATCATTATGAATAAATTAATTAAAAAAATGCTGCTTGCATGGGTAGTAATGGTCGCCGTTCCCGGTTTCACTTCTTGCGAGGATGAAATAAAGAACAATGAGACAAATAATGACGAGGCGAATGTAAACGCAGCCGTAGAAGCTTGTTCAAGGCTTGAAACCTTGTTCGCAAGTATTGAATACGATGAAAACAACGATGCCTTGTACAAACAAATCCTCGAAAATTATGTCAATTTCACCATTGTTCCCACTTATAAATCATTGGCAGAAGCCGCTCTTGAAATGCGTACCGCCAATAACAGTTTAAGGAATAACCCGACGGATGCGACCATGAAAACGGCCTCAGATGCCTGGATGAAAGCGCGTATCTGGTGGGAAATCAATGAAGCCTTTCTTTTCGGGCCGGTGGGCGAAAGCGCATTGGACATAGACGGACACATTGATTCCTGGCCCTTGGAATTGGAAGGTATCAAAGAATCCATCGCTAAAGGAGGAAATATCTCCGGCAAAGATGCCTGGAACCTCGATGCCGAAGTGATTGGTTTCCACGTGACGGAATATTTGCTGTATCGTGACGGGAAACCCCGTCCGGTAAATGACTTGACTGCCGGCGAACGGAATTACCTGATTGCCGCAACCGATGCTTTGGTTTGGGATTGCGTTCTGGCGTATGTGGCTTGGGTAGGCGAAGACAATGTATCTCCTGAAATGAAAACCGTTTTCAATGAAAACCCGGATGTAGTAAGCCATTTGAATAATAATCCCGCTTATAAAAATTTTGCGGTTCGCATGAAAGACGCTTCTGCGTACAACGGTTCGTTGGCGGCGGCTGTCAGTCAGATTTCGGATGGCGCCATTGATATTGCCGGTGAAGTAGGCGAAACAAAAATCGCGTCTCCTTTTGCAACCGGCCGGGTGGAAGAAGTGGAATCCTGGTATAGTTGGCATTCATTGGACGATTATCAAAACAACATCCAAAGTATAAAAAATGCCTATCTGGGAGGAGTGGACGGCAATACGCGGACATCCGTTTCGTTGAGCACGTATGTAGCGCAAAAAAGTCCGCAATTGGATACCGCTATTAAAAACCAGATTAACGAGTGTATGGCAAAGATTGCCGCTATCGGTACGGGCGGACGGTCTTTCTATGAAGTAGTTCGCGACCATAAAAACAAATAATATGAAAAGCATTCAATTCGTATGGGGTATTTTAATCCTGTTTGCCGTGGCTTGTGCAGACGAAAAAGGCGGAGACAATCCGGAAATTCCCGAACTGCCTTCCAACAGGCCTCCTTACAGTGAAGAACGGGCGGAGTGGTATCCCGGCGGAGAAAACGGAACGGTTTTCATTGCCAACACCATGGCCTATCAACAAGCGATGCCCTTTGTGGACGCTGACGCGGAACTGTACCGGGCTTTTATGCGCGGGGAACGTCTTTTTGAAAAAAGTTTTGTTACCACGGAAGGAATGGGTTATTCGGGTTTAGGCCCGGTATATATCCGGAAATCCTGTATCGCCTGCCATCCGAGTTACGGCGGGAGAAGCAAACGGGTGGATAAATTCGATACAAACGATAGCCGGAATGGTTATCTGCTAATGATTTACGATCCGAATACGCCCAACCTGGCATTGGCATCCAAGTATTTTACGGGAATGACTCAAACGCGGGCTGTCGAACCCTACAAAGCGCCTATCAATGAAGCGGGCGTGCACTTGGAATGGTTGCCTTATACCGATGAATACGGCAATACTTACCCGGACGGAGCGACTTATTCGCTTATTTATCCCAAAGTAACTGTTGATCAGCATGCGATTCTGTTTGAAGATTTTGATATGAGTAAACACGCCGCTTCCATCGAAGCTACGATCGGCATTTATGGTGTAGGCTTATTAGACGCCATTTCGGACGAAGACTTGCGCGCGCAATACGCATTGGAACAGTCGCGCGGATATTGTCCGGGGATTATCGGCGCCGACATAGATGAAACCGGATTAAATCCCTATTATCCGGGAAAACATCCGGGAAGATTTACGTATCTTTGCACCCGCGCCACGTTGGACAACGGCCCCGGTTCGAATGCTATTTGGAACATTACCAACGTGACCCGTCCCGACCGCCGGTATCATTACATTACCGAAGAATATTCTAAGGTGATGTCGAAAGATCCGGACGTTCAAAAGGCATTGGGACAAACGGAAGAAGAAATTTTTGCTAATTTAATGTCCAAAGAACTCAAGCCGGAGATGACACAGGAAGATTATGACGACTTTATGGTTTGGCATCGTACGGTGGCGGTTCCTGCGGCCCGCAATATGGACGATGAAAAGGTCAAAAAAGGCAAAACGCTGTTTGCCGAAGCCGGATGTATCGCCTGTCATAAACCTTCGTGGACTACCCGGAGCGATTACAAACCGGAGGCCAAGCTGTCCAATCAAAAGATTTATCCGTACACGGATTTGTTGAGGCATGATTTGGGTCTATATGAACCGGGCCGGGTGCAGGTTTGCCGGACCACTCCTTTGTGGGGACGCGGTTTGATGCCGGTCGTATCCGGACATTCGGACATGCTTCACGATTTGCGGGCGCGCAACTACGAGGAAGCCATTCTCTGGCACAACGGCGAAGCGAAACCCAGCAAAGAAAAGTTCCGCAACATGCCGAAAGAAGACCGCGAAGCATTGATTCAATTTTTACAATCCATATAATATTTAACAAAATTGAAACAGATGTCTCCACTCCGCTTTGCTCCGGTCGACATGACGGGGTGCTCAAAAAAAGAAAAGGGAGGAGGAAGGTGCGGCGAAGCCGCACCTTCCTCCTCCACCCCCATAAATAGTTTTTCGTCATGTCGACCGAAGCGAAGCGGAGTGGAGACATCTATTCTAAAATACATCATATTCGTATTTTTATTCGTTCTATTGATTGTTCTTGCGGCGGCCACTGTCATTGAAAAACTCTATGGCAGTGAAGTCGCGCATGAACAAATTTACGGCGCGGGGGGATTTGTCGTACTGTGGGGGGTGTTGGGAGTCAGTTCCCTGATTTACATCCTCTCCGTTCTCCGGCGTTCACCCGTTATTCTCTTGTTTCATTGTTCGTTCATTATAATTCTCCTGGGTGCGTTCTTGACTTATCTTACGGGAGACCGGGGATATGTTCACATCCGGCAAGGAGAAATAGCCAATTTCTATATTTCGGAAGAGACTGCTGTGAAGCACTCTCTTCCTTTCGATTTAAAACTGCTGTTATTTGATATAGAATACCATCCTGAAACCGATGAGCCGGCCGATTATATCAGTTTTTTGAAAGTAAATGACGAAGTGTGCCGGGTTTCGATGAATAAGATTTACAAGCGGCAGGGCTATCGTTTATATCAGATGGATTACGATGCCGACGAGATGGGCGCGACTCTCTTGGTCAGTCACGACCCGTGGGGTATTGCCGTCACGTATGCCGGATACGCCTTGCTGGCCCTTGCCATGCTTTGGCTGCTGTTTCGCCGGATAAGTTGGAAAGGAATGCTTTGGGCGTTTATTCCCGTGGCCGGCTTGTGGTATTACATTTCCCAACTGAATCCGATGACGCCGGTTTTGCGTTCACCCATGCTGGCAGCGCATGTGTCCATCATTATGGTTTCCTACCTGCTTTTATTGACCATTTTGGTTTTAAGTATCGTTGGCCTTTCTTCCCAAAAATTACGCAAGCGAATGTACGATTGGAATACCCGATTGCTTTATCCGGCTCTGTTCTTCTTAGCTGCCGGCATCTTTATCGGAGCGGTTTGGGCGAACATTTCGTGGGGAAGATATTGGGGTTGGGATGCGAAAGAAACCTGGGCCTTGATTACCCTTTTGGTGTATGCCTTGCCTTTGCACAAAGGCAGTCTGCCGGGTTTCCGCAATCCCCGGACTTTTCATTGGTACTGCCTGATTGCTTTCTTATCTATCCTTATGACCTTTTTCGGGGTGAGCTATTTCCTCGGCGGCATCCACAGTTATGTATAAATACCTGTATTTTTCTAAAAAACGAACTTCCTTTTAATTTTTGGTCATTCTTGTTTTGTGTTTAGAATAATTATCATACATTTGCAATTGGACTTATAAAATTTTTGCTTATGGTATATATAGCGTAATAATACGCACATTTTAAGACATATTGGGAAAAGCGTTTTAGTTTACATCTTGTTTTTCGAAATCTGAACAATTTCAAAACATCCAAGAGTAAAGTGAAGACGCTCACGCTGTTTCAGCGTGGGCTTTACTCATTTATTTGGATGTTTAGGTAGTTCAGAACCTCGAAAAACAAATAATATAGAGTTTTGTCCGCGCTTTTTTATTTTAGAAGAACATAAATTTTAATATAGATACATTATGAGAAAACTACTTTTATTGCTTATCACATTAGTATTCACCGGGTTGCCGATGAGATGCGAAATTATCAACGACACATTGCCGCCTACATCGCAATTAGTTGACTCCTTACTGCTTCGTGCATCGGAAGGGGAGGAAGAATTGAATCGTCCGAAAATTGTACTGCCTTCACCGCAATCGCAACTTTTTGAAAAGTATGTGAATCACAAGATTTCCGAATACAACGGATTGCCGGACATTACGATTCCGCTGTATGAAATAGAAGTGAAAGGATTGAAAATTCCAATTGCTCTAACCTATCATGCTTCCGGGATTAAATATCAGCAATTTGACGGCGAAGCAGGTGCCGGATGGAGTATCAATGCCGGAGGCTATCGTGTTTCAAGAACGATGTATGGCAGGCCGGATGATTTATGTGATTTTTACAACGAAGAGGAGTATGCTGCTGCTATGGCATCCAACGATCGAGGAATTAGGAACGGTTATTTGGGCCGGATAGGAATTGATAATAACGGCGATAATGGCAATGACCCAAGATCAACCATTATTTATCGAGGAGGTTTTTCCATAGAGGAAAAAGATTTATTGGATGGTGAGTACGACCGGTTTACTTATATGTTGCCCTCTTCCAGCGGACATTTTATTATCACAGATCGAGATGCGCGGACTACATCTATTGCAGAACCCAATCGCGATCGGATTCAATTAGGTAACTTTAATCATTTAATAGCCAACTCCAAATTGAACGATATGCAGATAACGGATGAATCGGGTTTTCAATATTTATTAGGAGGTGCCGGTTACATAGAAACTAACAATATTAGTGAACCACGTTTTTTATCCTACTATAACACGGCATGGATGCTAAAGCAAATCGTTACTCCGTATAATGAAAGTATTGACTTTAGTTATAATTACAGCTATGTCAATCCATGGGGAAATGACCGCCATGACTTTTTCGCTGTATGGGATTGTCCGACACTTGAAAATGGAATAGAGAATTTTTATTATAGTATAGATGTGAATAATCCGAATAGAGCAGAAGAAATCAGGGAAATGGTGGGTGGAACACAAACATGGCAAAATCCGCCTGCTATTAATCAAGCATTTATTGGGGAGATAGTAACTGATAAGGAAAAAATTACTTTTATGCGCGATGCCACCGGAACATATAAATATTTGTTGAGAAAAATTACGATTGAAGATAAATCAGGGAATGTATTGAAAGAAATTGAGTTGCAATACAATAAAGTAGATTTGCACAATTTACTGCAAGCGGTATTGGTTAAAAATAATTCGTCTACTGAAAAAAACTATACTTTTGATTATTATGATGGATCGGGCAATGCCATGGATCAGTGGGGCTATTATGCGTATCTACAGGGAAAGGAATATGATTACGGTGACCTTTTTCTCCACCAAGAATTTGCGGAAGGGGATGTAAATACGAACGCAAAAGTAAAAGTGAAAGTGGGTACACATTACGAACCTTTTAGAACAGCCATAGGTAACAATTCCTCTATATGGATAGATAGAAAAAACCTGTCTCACCGAATCCCGAATGATTATGCTTTACAAAAAATACATTATCCAACAGGAGGCTCCACCGAATATACCTACGAATCTAACCGATACAAAGATGGGAATACTACAGTTTATGGCGCCGGACTAAGAATCCAAGAAATAAAATCCAATCCGGAAGATGGACAACCCACCGTCATTACCCGATACAAATACGGACAAAATGAAGATGGCGCCGGAGTGATGAATTTCGACCAAAATATATCCGAGGAATGTTTTGCTAAAGAAAGCTGTTATTTAAGTTATATAGAAATACCGGGTACAATCGGTAGTGTTCTGGCACAATTTATTAGTAAAACCTATTCTACCCATCCGTTGATTCCGGAATATGCTGATTTTTCAGTGTTTTACAACCAAGTCGCGATCTACCGATGTGAAGAAAACAGTGCGAATACGACCGGTAAAATCATTTCCGAATATACAACACCGCAGCAATATCTTACAAGTCCTTACACCTTTGGGGCAAGTGTTTCTGTTTTATCTTATAATTTGAGTCATGAGAGTAGTAATCGTGTCGTTAGCAATTATCTTTGGGGAGGGCAACCCCTTTTAATCTCCCGCAAATTTTTGAAAAACAATACAGATACCGTTAAAACGGAAACTTATTCTTATATAACCACCGATAGCATCGTTTATTCGGGTAAGAAAGTAGAGCAACCGATAACTGCTTATCAGTATCGTGAAACAAACGATTGTTCTGCAGGAAATAGAGACGTGTATTGTGATGATATGGCATGGTTATTCCATTGGGAAGATTACTACATTACCCTAAAAAAACAACTGTTAAATGCTAAAACAGAAAAATTATTTACGCCTCAAGGCATAGTTACAACCACAGAAAATTATGAATACAATGCTAAAAATCAATTGCTGAAAACGACGATACAAAACAGCAATAACAGTAATTTAATCACTGAATATAAATATCCGTGGAATTATACGACAGACATTTATCTGGAAATGACAACTGAAAATATGCTATCTCCTGTGATAGAGAAAATTACCAAACAAGGAACTACGGAGACCGCACGCATTAAAACGAATTACGGGAAGAATACGGCTCAAACCAAAGGATTAATTCTACCGCTATCGGTACAATCTGCTTATCAGGGAAGTAGTTTTTCAGTTACGGAATACACTTGCGACTTGTATGATGAAAAAGGCAATATTCGACAAATTACCGGCAAAGACGGCATTTTAACGACTTATTTGTGGGGATATAAGTATCAATATCCGGTTGCTAAAATAGAGAATGCCACGTTTGAACAAGTAAAAACAGCCTTGGGCAGTCAAGCGGCAGTTGATGGAATTGCCAATGCAGATACTCTTTCGAATACACAGTTAAATACCCTCAATAATTTGCGGAATTTATCCAATGCGATGGTTACCACTTACACTTACAAACCGTTAGTGGGTATTCGGACAATCACTGATCCCCGTGGAGTAAAAACCACGTATGAATACGACCCTTTCGGGCGTTTAGAAACGATAAGAGATGAAAATAATAAAATAATCGAAGATTATGGTTACCACTATAAGAATTA